>JAYNIC010000006.1:0-22168 GCA_038108715.1 Candidatus Nanopelagicales bacterium
ACGGCACCCTTGCGGTCGGTGTCCCGGAGGAGTCCAAGGTCAACAACGCGCGGGCGAGCGGTCACGCTGATCGCCTGCGACTCGTGATCCTCGATGTCGTGCACATCGACGTGAAGGTCGATGTCGTAGCGACGGGCACCCACCCATCGGCCGCGACACCAGCCGCTGTTGATGAGCCCAGCCCTGATGACGACGTCCACGACGAGGTCTCCGGTGAGGAATTGCTAAGGCGTGAGCTCGGGGCCACGGTTATCGGCGAGATCGAGCAGGCTTAGCGCATGTACGACGGAATCGTGGCAGACCTCATCGATGAGTTGGGTCGCCTCCCCGGGATCGGACCCAAGAGTGCACAGCGTCTGGCTTTTCACATCCTGCAGGCGGATCCAGCGGACATTCGGCGGTTGGCCGAGACCCTCACCGCGGTGAAGGAGCGGGCACGTTTTTGCTCGATTTGTGGGCATGTCACGGAGGAGGAGCAGTGCCGGATCTGTCGTGATCCGCGCCGCGACCCGACCAGTCTTTGCGTCGTTGAGGAGTCCAAGGACGTCATTGCGATCGAACGCACCGGTGAGTACCGCGGTCGTTATCACGTCTTGGGCGGCGCGATCAGTCCCATCGACGGCATCGGCCCGGATGACCTGCGTGTGCGCGAACTCATGCAGCGCCTTGCCGACGGCCAGGTGGTCGAGGTCATCATTGCCACGGATCCCAATCTCGAAGGTGAGGCAACCGCGACCTACCTCGCGCGCATGCTCGCACCTCTCGGCCTAACTGTGACGCGCCTAGCCAGCGGACTGCCTGTCGGCGGCGATCTGGAGTACGCCGACGAGGTGACGCTCGGCCGCGCATTCGCCGGTCGTCGTCGCCTCGATCAGTAGCGCGCTCGCGCGGATGAGACCGGGACCTTGGTCCCCGTTGCACGGGTCCAAGGTGTGCCCAAGACAGGCCTGCTGGACCTGCAGAAGCATGCACGAGCCGTCATAGCCTGAATACATGACGACAGTGCAGCCAGTGCAGGAGCGAGTAGTGCATTCGCTTCCGGGCTCATCGCGCATGTCGTCCACCCGACTGCTTACTGCCGAGGAGGTCGGCCGTTTGCTCGGCATCGACGTCTCCACCGTCTACCGCATGGCCAACGACGGCCGGCTTCCCGCTCGCAAGGTCGGTCGTCAGTGGCGCTTCCCGGTGGAGGCGGTCATGGGTGCCGAGTCCGGACTCGACCCCGCACTGGCCGGTGCCGTCGCCGGTGTTGCCGCTGATCTGCTCGGCGTCACCGTCGTCGTGACCGATCTGTCGGGCAACCCCGTCATTCCGGTGCAGAATCCGTGCCCGCGACTGCAGGCCGCTGGCCCGGATGCCGCCCAGGAGTGCGTGCGGGAGTGGCGCACGCTCGCTGAGCGCGCCGATCTCGTGCCGCGCTTCATGCCCGGCCCCCTCGGCTTCGAATGCGCTGCGGCGTTCATCCGCGACTTCGACCGGCTCCTCGGCTTGGTCATGGTCGGCGGCGTTGCGCCCGTGGGCGACACCTCCCCAGACCTGTTCGTGCTCGATGAAATCGGGCGTGAATCAACCCTCGCCGCACTACCGCGTATTGCTGCCGCGGTAGCCGAAAGGAGAACATCATGAAGCGGCTACTCGTGCTCGGTGCAGGTACCGCGGGCACAATGGCTATCAACAAGTTGCGCCCGAGGCTGTCTGAGGACGAGTGGGAGATCACCGTCGTCGAGCCGAGCGACATTCATCACTACCAGCCCGGCTATCTCTTCCTCCCGTTCGGCGCCTATACGCCGGAGGAGACGATGGAGCCCACCGATCGCTTCATCCCCAAGGGCGTCACGCGCGTTCGCGCGGAGGTCGATCGCGCCGATGCCGATGCGAACGTCGTCCATCTCGCCGAGGGCCAGACGCTGCCCTACGACTACCTCATCATCGCCTCAGGCACCACGCCGCGACCGGACCAGACCCCCGGGATGGACGATCCCGAGGTGTGGCGCAAGAGCGTCCACGAGTTCTACACCTTCGAGGGCGCGATGGCGCTGCGGGAGAAGTTGGCGAACTGGGAGGGTGGGCGCCTCGTCGTCCATGTCACCGAGATGCCGATCAAGTGCCCCGTTGCACCGCTGGAGTTCACCTTCCTGGCCGATGCGTTCTTCGCCGAGAAGGGCATGCGCGACCAGGTCGAGATCGTCTACGTAACCCCACTCGAGGGTGCCTTCACCAAGCCCGTGGCATCACAGTTGCTCGGGCACATGCTCGATGATCGCAAGATCGAACTCGAGCCGGACTTCATGATCGATGAGGTCAACGGAGCGGACTCCAAGATCGTCTCGATGGACGAGCGCGAGGTGCCCTTCGATCTGCTGGTGACGATCCCGCTGAACATGGGTGCGGACTACGTCGCCCGCTCGGGACTCGGTGATGACCTCAACTACGTGCCGGTCGACAAGCACACGCTGCTCAGCACGAAGTACGACAACATCTTCGCGATCGGTGATGCCTCGAACATCCCGGCATCCAAGGCCGGGTCGGTGGCCCACTTCTCCATCGATCTCTTCCCGGACAACTTCATCAACCACGTCAACGGCCGGCCCATGACGTCGATGTTCGACGGCCACGCCAACTGCTTTATCGAGTCCGGACACGGCAAGGGCATGCTCATTGACTTCAACTACGACACCGAGCCGCTGCCGGGCAAGTACCCGCTGCCGGGCGTCGGGCCGTTCAGCCTCCTGCAGGAGACCGACCTCAACCACCTCGGCAAGCTCGCCTTCCGGTGGATGTATTGGAACCTCCTGCTGCCCGGCAAGGAGCTCCCCCTCCCCGCCCTCATGTCGATGGTGGGCAAGCAAACCGACGTTTTGGAGAGTGCGTGATGACCGCCGTCGAGATGGATCGCAGCCTGGTCGAGCAGCTTGATCGACTTTCGCTGCAGATGACCGAGATCTCCGAGGAGCTTGAGCGTCAGCGCGAGATGCGCGAGATGTTGCTCGGGCTGACCGAGTTGGCTGGGCCGGTGATGCAGATGCTCACCGCACGCGCTGCCGAGCTCGAGGAGAAGGGCTACTTCACGTTCGCCCAAGGCGGCATGGAGATCGCCGACCGTGTGGTTACGTCGTTCGGTGAGGACGACGTCAAGGCCCTCGGCGACAACGTCGTCCTCATCCTCAACACCGTCAAAGAGATGACCCAGCCCGAGGTCATGAACCTGCTCAGCCGGACCGCGGTGGAGGTACAGGAGATCGAGGACTCTCCCGTGGGTCCGCCGCCATCCACCTTCGCCCTGCTCCGCCAAATGCGCGATCCCGAGGTCCGACGTGGCCTGGCCCGCGCCCTATCTGTCCTGCGCTCCCTGGGGAGCCAGGCTCCAACCACCCTCTCCTCGAAGGAGTAGCACCATGAGCACCACAACGATTGCCGGCCGCGACATCCATGTCGATGATGACGGCTTCCTGACCCAGTACGACGAGTGGGACGAGGCACTTGGCGCTGAACTTGCCAAGAACATCGGCGTTGACATGACCGATGAGCACTGGGCCGTCATCAAATTCCTGCGCGACGACTACAAGTCCCAGGGTGAGACCGCAACGACGCGTCGCGTCGACACGGTCGGTGGGTTCCCCGTGAAGAGGCAGTTCGTCCTCTTTCCCAAGAAGCCGGCCAAGAAGATGGCGTACATCGCCGGTCTGCCCAAGCCGCATGGCTGCGTCTAAGGAGTCGCTATGACTATGACCGATACCGCCCCCGCCATCGTCCCGGACTTCGGCGACGAGGACGAGGTCGATCGCAAACACGTGATCATTTGCTCCAAGGGCAACCTCGTTATGGTCTACCCCGGACTTGTGCTGGCGAACGCCGCTCTCGGTGAGGGCATCGATACACACCTGTTCTTCACCTTCTGGGGCCTGGACATGATCTTGAAGTCCCGCATGAACAACCTGCAGTTCACGCCCGTGGGCAACACGGCCATGCACATGCCGGTCGGTGACTCCCGGATCCCGCAATTCATCACCGCGCTCCCGGGCATGCAGGGCATGTCGACGAAGATGATGAAGAAGCAGATCGCCGACCTCGGCGTACCGGAGGTCCCGGACATGCTCGATCAGATCGTCGCTGCCGGTGGACACCTCTGGGCCTGCCGCATGTCGGTGGACATGATGAAGGTGAAGAAGGACGACATGTACGACGGAGTCGAGGCGGTCATCAACGCCACCGACTTCATGGACAAGAGCGCTGGGGGACAGCTGCTCTTCATCTGACACAGGCACAACCCCACGTGGCGGGTCGCGCACCCCCGATCGAGATGGATTCGGGTGGTGACCCGCCACCTGTGCTTCCCGGGGCGGGTTTGTCAGCCGCTTCGCCGGAGCCGTTAGACTGGCCGCTCCGCCGTAGGTGTTCGCCCCGCTCGGGGGCGGCCGGCGTGCTGGCCAGGAGCCGATGTGGGCCTCGTCGTACAGAAGTACGGCGGATCGAGCGTCGCTGACGCGCAGAGCATCCGCCGAGTCGCCGGTCGCATTGTGCAGACCCACCGCGCGGGCAATGGCGTCGCCGTCATCGTCTCGGCGATGGGCGACACGACCGACGAACTTCTCGACCTGGCCGAGCAGGTATCCCCAGCGCCGCCCGGGCGTGAGCTGGACATGCTCCTGACCGCCGGCGAGCGCATCTCGATGGCCTTGCTGGCGATGGCGATCAACGATCTTGGTGAGGAAGCTCGCTCCTACACCGGATCGCAGGCCGGTCTCATCACGACGTCCGCACACGGCGCCGCACGCATCATCGATGTGACGCCCGGGCGTATTCAAGAGGCGTTGGCCGCCGGAGCGATCCCGATCGTCGCCGGCTTTCAGGGCGTAGCGCAGGACACCAAGGACATCACGACCCTTGGCCGTGGCGGCTCGGATACGACGGCTGTTGCTCTCGCGGCGGCCCTGGGAGCTGACGTCTGCGAGATTTACACCGATGTTGACGGTGTCTTCAGCGCTGATCCCCGGGTCGTGCCTCGGGCGCGCAAACTTGACGTCGTCACCTATGAGGAGATGTTGGAGTTGGCCGCGGCCGGGGCCAAGGTCTTGCATCTGCGCTGTGTCGAATACGCCCGCCGCTTCAACCTTCCCATCCACGTGCGCTCGTCGTTCTCCGAACACGAGGGCACCCTCGTCCTGTCCGACGCCGCCATCGCGGCTCTGCTCGCCGCCGATGAAGGAGGCACCATGGAACAACCGATCATTTCCGGTACCGCCGCGGACGTGAACGACGCGAAGGTCACGGTCGTGGGCGTCCCTGACCGACCGGGTGAAGCGGCCGCGATCTTCCGCGCGCTCGCCGATGCCGGCATCAACGTGGACATGATCGTGCAGAACATTTCACTGGCGGCCACGGGGCGCACGGACGTCACGTTCACCTGTCCACAGGGGTCACTCGGTGGTGCCACCGCGGCGCTGGAGGCCGTCCGAGACGAGATCGGATTCGAAGATTTGGTCACTGATGAGGAGATCGCCAAGATTTCGCTCGTGGGTGCCGGCATGCGCTCGCACCCCGGTGTCTCGGCGACGTTCTTCTCAGCGCTCTCCGATGCTGGCGTAAACGTCGAGATGATCTCGACCTCGGAGATCCGCATCTCCGTCGTGACCCGGGCCGATGTCGCGAAGACCGCTGTCCAGGCTCTGCACACGGCGTTCGGACTCGACGCTGACGGTGAGGCTGTCGTGTACGCCGGGACCGGCCGATGAGCGGCGCCAGCGTCGCGGTCGTGGGAGCGACCGGGCAGGTTGGCGGCGTCATGCGCCGCCTGCTGGAGGAGCGGGACTTTCCCGTGGAGCGCATTCGCTATTTCGCCTCGGCCCGGTCGGCAGGCACCACTCTGCCGTGGCGCGGCACGGACGTGGTGGTGGAGGACACCGCCACGGCCGACGTGAGCGGGATCGACATCGCGCTGTTCTCGGCGGGTGGCTCGACCTCCAAGGCCGAGGCTCCGCGATTCGCCGAGGCCGGCGCCACCGTCATCGACAACTCCTCCGCGTGGCGGATGGACCCGCAGGTGCCCCTCGTGGTCAGCGAGGTCAACCCTGGAGCGATTGCCGATGCGGCCAAGGGCATCATCGCCAACCCCAACTGCACGACGATGGCGGCGATGCCGGTTCTCATGCCGCTGCATCGTGAGGCGGGCCTCGTGCGACTTGTCGTCACGACGTTCCAGGCGGTGTCCGGCAGTGGCCTGGCCGGTGTCGAGGAACTCGACACTCAGGTGCGCGCCGTGCTCGCCGGTGACGTCACAGTCCTCACGCACGACGGCTCCGCGGTGGAGTTCCCGGCACCGGTGAAGTACGTCCGTCCGATCGCCTTCGACGTCGTACCGATTGCGGGCTCGATCGTGGATGACGGGATGTTCGAGACAGACGAGGAGAAGAAGCTCCGCAACGAGAGCCGCAAGATCCTTGGTATTCCGGACCTGCTTGTCTCCGGTACCTGCGTGCGGGTGCCGGTGTTCACCGGTCACTCCCTGTCCATCAATGCCGAGTTCGAGCGACCCCTCTCTGCGGAGCGGGCGACGCAGATCCTCGCTCAGGCGGAGGGCGTGGTGCTCTCCGATGTCCCGACTCCCCTGCAGGCGGCCGGGCAGGACCCTTCCTTCGTCGGTCGGCTGCGTCCTGATCCCGGTGTGCCGGATGGGCGGGGACTGGCGATGTTCGTCAGCAATGACAACCTGCGCAAGGGCGCGGCGCTCAACGCCGTACAGATCGCCGAACTCCTCGTCAACCAATAAATCCTTGTGCCGTTTCTCCCGCTTAGCGGGACAAACGGTGATGGAAGTAGGAACGGGCCCAGGGGCTATGCCCTGAGCCCGTGCCTATGCGTCGGGGTGGCGGGATTTGAACCCACGACCTCTTCGTCCCGAACGAAGCGCGCTACCAAGCTGCGCCACACCCCGAGGGAGCCGGTGAAGTCTAGCCTCACGCTCTGGGCAGCAGGGTGAGGAGGGTCGCCTCCGGGGGGCACGCGAACCGGACGGGGGCGTAGGGGGAGGTACCGAGTCCACCGGAGACGTGCAGCCACATGTCGTCCTGGTCGTGTTGGGCGAATTCCATCAGGGGGCGTGCATGTGTCGACAGCCCGCGGGCGCGCCGGCGATCAAGGTCGCAGTTGGTCACGAGCGCGCCGTACACCGGCAGACAGACCTGACCGCCGTGGGTATGCCCGGCCAGGGCTACCGCCACCCCGTCGGCCGCCATTGCATCCAGGACTCGCAGGTACGGTGCGTGCGCGACTCCGAGGGAGAAGTCCGAATCCGGTTCTGCCGAGCCAGCGACGAGGGCGTAGTCATCGCGTCCAATGTGTGGGTCATCCACCCCCCGAACGTCGACTCGAAGGTCGCGAACGTCCACGGTTGCACGCGCGTTGGGCAGGTGCTGCCAGCCGCGCCGTGTCAGGGCATTCACCAACTCGGGCCAGGGAAGTTCTGGCCGGTCCGGGTGCAGGTCGGACGGTCCGGCGAAGTATTGGAAGGGATTGATCGGCCGCGGGGCGTAGTAGTCGTTGCTGCCGAGGACGAAGACTCCCGGGGCCGTGCTGAGCAGCGGGTCGAGAGCCTTCACGACCGGATCCACCGCATCGACGTGACCGAGGAAGTCGCCGGTGACCACGACAAGGTCCGGACGCAGTTCCGCGAGCGCGGCGACCCAGTCTTGGAGTCGGCGCCGGCGCGGAGTCATGTGCAGGTCGGACAGATGCAGGATGCGCACCGGGTCGGCGTCGCTCGGCAGAGCCTGCGCCGATAGGCGCCGCAGACGGTGCGAGGAGGCCTCCCACCGGGCGTAAGCGGCCACTGCCGCTCCGGCCACGATGGCTCCGCCGAGAAGTCTGCCGGTAGCCATGTGGGCAGTGTTTCATGCCTGGTGATGGACAATGCACCCATGAGCACCCTGAAGAACCAGCTGCAGAGCGACCTCACCGCCGCCATCCGCCAGCAGGACGAGATCACCATGTCGACGTTGCGAATGGCTCTCGCCGCGGTCACCAAGGCCGAGGTTGCCGGCAAGACCGCCCGCGAACTCGACGACGACGAGGTGGTCGGTGTCCTGGTGGGCGAAGCCAAGAAGCGACGCGAGGCAGCTGAGGCCTTTGATGGGGCGGGCGCGACAGACCGTGCCGACCGGGAGCGGGACGAACTCGTGGTGCTTGAGCGCTATCTACCGTCGCAACTCAGCGAGGATGAGATCAAGGCCCTCGTGGCGCAAGCCGTGGCCTCGGCTGCCGCCGAGGGTAAGACCGGACCGGCGGCCATGGGTGTGGTGATGAAGGCGCTCACGCCGCAGACCCGTGGCCGAGCCGACGGCGGTGTGGTCGCGGCACTGGTGAAGCAGGCTCTGGCCTAGCCCGGTTCGGCGGGGGTCGTGGGCTGGTCGGGCGATGGCTCGGGCGTGGGCGCCGGAGTCGGTTGCGGTGCCGGCGTGGGCTGCGGTTCCGGGCTCGGTTCAGGAGTCGGCGTGACCGTCGTGTCATCGGTCGGCTTGGGACTGGGCTTGGGGTCCTTGGTCTTGTCCGGCTTCGGCTCCTCGGGGGCGCCGGTCGGCAGGTTCCAGGGCACGAATACCGGGGAGGGGCCCACCCCGCGCACGGGTCCGATGCCCCACTCATTGAAAAGTTCGAAGGGTGTCGGCGGGATGTTCGTGTGGGCGGCGATCATGACCTCACGCCAGATCGGTCCGGGAATTTGACCACCGGTCACATAGGAGTAGTACTGCCCGTTGATCGTCACATCCGTCATCGGATAGGCGAATCCGCCGCGAGGATCGCCGACCCAGATGGCCGCGGCAATGTTCGGGGTGAAGCCCGCGAACCAGATGGCAGCGTTTTCATTGGTGCTACCGGTCTTGCCGGCGGCGGGTCGATCCGGGAGGGACATGGCCTGACCGGTACGCCCGCCGAGGTTGCCGTCGATGACGTTGGTGAGGACGCCGGTCACCGCGTCGGCGACGCCGCGGGAGATGACCTCCCGGCAGCGCGGGGCCGGAACATCAACCTGCTGGCCATAACGATCGGTGATCTCGAGCACGACGCGCGGGGCGCAGTAGACACCGTGATTGGCGAACGCGGCATACGCGCCAGCCATGGAGAGCGGCGACACCTCCATGGTGCCGAGGGAGAAGGTGGGCACCCGCAAAAGCGGATCGCCAGTGGCCAGGCGCACGCCCATCTCCTCGGCAATCTCCGCCTGTCGACACAGCCCGTACCGTTCGGCCAGGGTCACGAAATAGGTGTTGGTCGAGAACGCTGTGGCTTGGAACATGTTCAAGAAGCCCGCGGAACCTGAGTTGCGCACCGTGACAGGGTCGAAGTTCACGCCGGTGCTGCAATTAACGAAGTTCTCGAAGGTCTTGGGGTTGGGTGCGTCGACTCCCTCGAAAGGCGAGAACCCGGCCTCCAGCGCCTCCGCGAGGGTGAAGACTTTGAACGTCGAGCCGGCCTGCATGCCGATGGTGCCGCCGTAGTCGGCGTCGACGTTGTAGTTGTACGTCGTCTTGCCCTTGCCCTTCAGGCCCCATTCGCGGTTCTGTGCCATCGCGATGATGTTGCCCGTGCCGGGTTCAACCAGTGTGATGGCGGCCGCGCGCTGGCTGGGGTCCTTGACCGGGATGTACTCGGCCACCGTCTTCGTCGCCGTGTCCTGCACATCGTGGTCCAGCGTCGTCCGGATGGTGAGGCCACCGCGGCGCAGTAACGCCTCGCGCTCGACCTGCGTGTCACCGAAGGCTGGGTCGGACTTGATCGTGCGAATGACGTAGTCGCAGAAGTAGGGCGCGTAGGACGACGTGCATCCATTGGGCTGCACGGAGGGGTTGAGGATGTCTTCGATCGAGACCTGCTTGGCGGCCGCTGCCTCCACTGCGGTGATGAAGCCCGCTTCAGCCATCTCATCAATCACGAGGTCACGACGACCCTGCGACATATCCGGATTGCGGGTGGGGTCATACGCCGTGGGCTGTTGAACGATGCCCGCGAGCGTGCTTGCCTCGACGAGGGTGAGATCGCTCGCGGCCTTCGAGAAGTACCGGCGCGACGCTGCCTCAACGCCGTAGGCACCGGCTCCGAAGTAGACGATGTTGAGGTACTTCTCCAGAATCTGGTCCTTGGTGAACCGGCGCTCGAGAGCAAGGGCGATGCGGATCTCCCGGAGCTTGCGAGAAGGGGTGCGCTCGCGCGCGGCCTTGAGTTCTTCCTCGGTGGTAGCGCTGGCCATGAGGACGTTCTTGACGTACTGCTGCGTGATCGTCGACCCGCCCTGCAATGTGCCGGAGCCGCTGGCGTTGGACACGATGGCACGCATGGTTCCACGAAGATCGATGCCGGGATGATCAAGGAAGCGCGCGTCTTCAATCGCGACGATGGCTTGACGCATGATCGGCGACACTGCACTCAGCGGCACCTCGATGCGATTCTGGTAGTAGATCGTGGCCAGCACCGAGCCGTCACTGGCCAGCACGACCGATCGTTCGGGCAACTCCGGTGTGTTGAGTTCGGTGGGCAACGACTCAAAGCTTTCGACCGCGCCGCGGGTGAACAGGCCGGCCGCGGCGGCCACGGGCAGGACCATGGCGGCGGCGATGGCACCGGCAAGCAGGGAGACAAGCGCGAAGAGGCCCAGGCGCCCCACTAGCGACGCCGGACCGACGCGACCAGATGGCCGGGTCTTGCGCACGAGCGACTCCCTCGGATCGGCTAAGTCCCAGGGTAGGTCCCCGACCGAGGGGAAGTCGCGTTGGTCCCTCACCCAGGTCTTCCCAGAGTTAGTTATTTCAGGCTATGGTCTGTTAGTCAGGATAGACCTGTCTGGTCACGGTCGTCCGGCGTAACGTCCGGGCGCACCAAGGCACGCCAGAGTGACCGATGAGGCGGCCGTGCTCAGCACGGCGGGAAGGGGAAGCCCGATGACCTGGTCCACGGAGTGGACAGCGCGAGCAGCCTGCCGGACGTCGGATCCCGACGCCCTCTTCGTCCAAGGCGCCGCCCAGAACCGTGCCAAGGTCGTGTGCCAGGGGTGCCTGGTACGTACCGAGTGCCTCGCTGATGCCCTCGACAACCGGGTTGAGTTCGGTGTGTGGGGCGGGATGACCGAGCGTGAGCGCCGGGCCCTGCTGCGCCGCCGGCCCCAGGTCACCTCGTGGCGGCACCTATTGCAGACCGCGCGCGACGAATACGAGCGCGCAACCACGCTTGACTGCTCATCCGCGTCCTAGAACTCTGCCGGCGCACGTCCCTAGTCCGCGAGTAGATCGCCGACGGTGCGCAGCCCGGCTAGGTCGTGCACATCCTCCGGCAGCGCCACCACCTCGGTGACAGCGACCGACGGATGCGCCGACACGAACTTGCGGGCCAACTTCCCCTGTCGCTCGGCGTTGCGTAGTCGATCAGCGTGTAGGCGCAGCAGTGCGGCCGTCATCGGATCGGTCTCGGCCACCCGATCCGCACCCGCTATGGCGCGCTCAATCGACAGTTCCGGTGCTCGGACTTCCTGAACACGGTTGAGGACTAAGCCCGCTAGCGGCATCGCATCGGCTTCGAGTCGATCCACGAAGTAGGACGCCTCGCGCAGCGCGTCGGGCTCCGGCGCGGCGACGACGACAAAGGACGTGCCCTCGTCCTTGAGTAGGGAGTACGTCGCCTCAGCACGCTCGCGGAAGCCACCGAACATCGTGTCGACGGCACCGACGAAGGCCCCGAGGTCGGTGAGGAGTTGAGCGCCGAGGATCTTCGTGAGTACGCCGGCGAAGAGGCCGAAGCCAGCCCCGAGGATCTTGCCGATTCCGCGGCCCGCCCCGCGAGCGGGGGCGGCAAGGATCTTGATGAATCGCCCGTCGAGAAAGGTCCCGAGGCGATCGGGTGCATCGAGGAAGTCCAGTGCTGAGCGCGATGGCGGGGTATCGACCACGATGAGATCCCACGTGCCGTCCCGGTCGGCCTCGGCTCGCAACTGGCCGAGTTTTTCCATCGCCATGTACTCCTGCGTGCCAGCGAACGAGGATGACAGCGCCTGGTAGAACGGGTTGTCCAAGATGGCCTGGGCGCGCTCGGGATCGGAGTGCGACTCAACGACCTCGTCGAAGGTCCGCTTCATGTCCAGCATCATCGCGCTGAGTGATCCCCCGCCCTCGACTCCGGGCACGACGCGTGGACTGTTGTCCAACTCGGTAAGTCCCATCGCCTGTGCGAGTCGGCGGGCCGGGTCAATGGTGAGGACGCAGACTTGTCGACCCATGTCGGCGGCCCGCAGACCCAGCGCCGCGGCCGTGGTGGTCTTGCCGACTCCGCCGGAGCCACAGCACACCACGATCCGAGTGTTTCGGTCAGCGAGAAGGTCGTCGATGTCGAGGTGCGGCGCACTCAGCGTGAAGGTCACTAGGCCATCCCTTGGTTGCGCAGCATTCCGGCCATCTCCTGCAGTCCGGTCAGGTCCATTCCGCCGGGCAGGTAGGGCAGTTCGTACATGGGCCGATCGAGTACGGCGAGCCGCTCGCGCTCGGTCGCCTCGAGCGCCACGCGGGCGATGTGGTCGGCCGCTTCACCGCGTAGAGCCTCGATGATCGGTGCCGTCGACGTGAGACCAGCCGCGGTGAGGCCGGCGTCGAGCTCGGCACCCGTCGGGACCTCGCAGTGGCCGGCCGGCAACAGCGGCGGGCGCATCATGGTGATGACGATGCCGCCGACCGGCAGAGCCGAGTCGCGGAGTTCGGCGACACCATCGATCGTCTCCTGAACCGGCATTTCCTCCAAGATGGTGACCAGGTGCACGGCGGTGCGCGACGAGCGCAGGACGGCCATGACCCCATCCGCCTGCTGTCTGATCGGACCGACCTTGGCGACACCGGCAATCTCGGTGTTCACGTTGAGGAAACGGGTGACCCGACCCGTCGGGGGGGCATCCAGGACGATCGCGTCGTACGGGGTGTCGTGCTTTTTGTCACTGCGGCGCACGAGCTCGACGGCCTTGCCGGTGAGCAGGACATCGCGCAGGCCCGGGGCGATGGTCGTGACGAACTCGACGGCGCCCATCTTGCGAAGGACCCCGCCAGCACGACGCAGGTTGTAGAACAACTCCAGGTAGTCCAGGAGTGCTTCCTCGGGGTCGACGGCAAGGCCCCACACCTCCCCGCCGCCGGAAACGGTCACGAGGCGCCGTTCGGCGTAGGGCAGCGGTGGGCACTCGAAGACCTGGGAGAGTCCCTGCCGGCCCTCGACCTCCATCACCAGGACGCGTCGGCCATCGCGGGCCAGAGCCAACGCCAACGCCGAGGCCACCGTGGTCTTGCCTGTGCCGCCTTTGCCGGAGACCACATGCAATTGCACGTCGGGCCAGTCAGTGGTGGGCACCGGTCGAGCCTAGTCGCCCCAGGCCCGGCACACCGATCGGAACGGGGTACTAGGGTCGGTCCATGACTCGATGGGAGTACGCCACCGTGCCACTGCTCGTGCACGCGACCAAACAGATCCTCGACACGTGGGGCGAGGATGGCTGGGAACTCGTGCAGGTAGTGCCCGGACCCAATCCCGACAACCTCGTCGCCTACCTCAAGCGTCCGAAGGAGTAGCCGTGAGCGTTTCCGCACGTCTCGCCGAACTGGGTATTGAAATACCGGAGGTCGTACCTCCAGTGGCGTCCTACGTGCCCGCAGTCGCCACGGGACGCTACGTCTATACGTCCGGCCAACTTCCCATGCGCGGCGGCGAGCTGATCGCGGTCGGTCTGGTGGGCGATGTGGTGGACCCGGACGTGGCCAAGGACTGTGCTCGGCAATGCGCCATCAATGCCATCGCCGCAATCCAATCGGTGGTTGGCAACCTTGAGCGTGTTTCGCGCGTGGTGAAGGTCGTCGGCTTCGTCGCCAGTGCCCCCGGATTCACCGGTCAGCCCGGCGTGATCAATGGTGCTAGCGAGATCCTCGGCGAGATCTTCGGAGATGCTGGACGTCATGCACGCTCCGCGGTGGGCGTCGCAGCTCTCCCCCTTGACGCTCCGGTCGAGGTCGAGATGATCGTCGAGGTCGCGGACTGAGTCTGCCCCGTATGCCGCGCGAGGTTCGCGAACGAACCCTCGCGCTCATTCGCGGTGAGTTCACACCGCCGGACTTTAGCGATGCGACGACCGTCGTCCTCGTGCCGGATGACGGACCTGTGCTTACGTACCTCATGCGCCGCGCCACCACGATGGCCTTCGCTCCCGGGATGTGGGTCTTCCCGGGCGGCCGCGTCGATCCGCGTGATCCCGCCGTTCCCATCGTCGGCGATGTTTCGGTCACCCGGCTGTCGGCTCCGACGATGGACGTGGCCCGTGGGCTGGTCGCGGGGGCAGCCCGCGAACTCTTCGAGGAGACCTCTGTTCTGCTCGCCGTCGATAGCAGCGGTGCGGTCCCACGGGAGGACTCTAGGTGGGAGACGGATCGTGCGGCGGTAGCGGCCGGAGATCTTGCCTTCGCGGACTTCCTCGCCGAACGACGGCTGCAGGTCGACGCTCAAGCCTTGCGCATGTGGACGCACTGGGTGACACCGGAGATGGAAACTCGCCGATACGACGTGCGGTTCTTCGTAGCGCGCGTCCCAAGCGGGCAGCAGGTGCGCGATGTGAGTGGGGAGGCCGACCGCACCGGATGGTTCACCGCGGCCGAGGCCCTCTCGGCGTACGGAAAGGGCGCTATGCCGATGCTGCCGCCGACGGTGGCCACGCTCGCCGAGATCGCGGAAGCGCGCGATGCCGCGGAGGTGACCGAAGTGGCGGATACGCGCACCATAAGGCCGCTCATGCCGCGGCCGAGGTTGACCAGCGACGGTGAACTGATCTGGGATGTGGTGGACGTGCGTGATGACTCGGTGGTCATCTCGATGGCGCAGGAGCCGGCTGGTTCTGAGGTGGAGGGCATGCCATGAGCGGACTGCCGGTCATCGGGTCGCAGGATCCGTGGTCCGGTGGCATGCACTCATCGCGCCTTCGCTGTGTCCTGGCGCCCAACCCGAGCCCCATGACCTTGGACGGGACCAACACGTGGCTGGTGGGCGCGAACGACGACCGCATCGTCATTGATCCGGGTCCTGATAGTGAGGCGCACCTGCGACGGATTGCCGAGGGCGGTCGAGTTCGACAGATCCTGCTCACGCACGGTCACCCCGATCATGCGGAAGGTGCGCGTCGACTGAATGAGATCACCGGAGCACCGGTGCGCGCTCTCGACCCGGCGCATCGTCTCGGGCAAGAGGGCCTTGAAGCAGGTGATGTGGTCGTCGTCGACGATGTCGAGATACATGTCGTGGCGACTCCCGGGCACACCTCGGACTGTCTGTCCTTCTTCGTTCCTTCAGACTCGGCATTGCTTACCGGTGACACCGTGCTCGGTCGCGGAACCACGGTCGTCGCCTACCCCGATGGTGATTTGGGCGCCTACCTTCGGTCGCTGATGAGTTTGCGGGAGTTGGCGGTGGCGCAGGAGGCGACCCATCTGCTGCCGGGGCACGGCCCGGTGCTCGATGATCCGGTGGGCGTACTCGATGCCTACCTGAAGCATCGGCAGGCACGACTCGAGCAGGTCCGGGCAGTGTGGGCCGGTGGTCGGCGCAGCGCGGATGAGATCGTGGACGTCGTCTACGCCGATGTTCCGGCCCAGGTGAGGTTTGCGGCGTTGGCCTCAACTCTCGCGCAGGTGGCCTATCTCGAGGGTCACTAGCGGGCGCGACGCGCCAGACGCTCCATGTCGAGGAGCATCACCTCGCGTTGATCGACCTGGATCCAGCCGCGCGCAGTGAAGTCAGCCAGCGCCTTGTTGACGGTCTCGCGCGACGCACCCACGAGTTGTGCAAGTTCTTCCTGGGTCAGGTCGTGGTGCACCAGCACGCCATCGGGTCCTGGCTGACCGAACTTGTCGGCCAGGTCGAGTAACTGCTTGGCGACGCGCCCCGGGACGTCGGAGAACACCAGATCGGCAAGCGCCTCATTGGTGCGGCGCAGTCGCCGGGCGAGTGCCTGCAGGAGCGCCTCAGCCACCTCGGGGCGGCCGGTCAGCCAGGTGCGCAGGCTCTCGTGGCCGAGACCGATCACCATCGAGTCGGTGACCGCGGTCGCTGTTGCGGTGCGCGGACCGGGATCGAACAAGGAGAGTTCACCGAACACCTCACCCGGTCCGAGGACCGCCAGGAGGGACTCACGTCCATCCGGTGAGGTCTGACCCAGTTTGATCTTGCCGTCGAGAATGACGTACATCCGATCGCCAGGTTCACCCTCGATAAAGATCGTGTCACCTCGGGGAACCCGCCGCTCTTCCATGGAAGTGCGCATCGCTGCTGCGCCCTCGGCGTCCAGCGCTGAGAACAGCGGTGCGTGCATGAGAACGTCGTCCACCACTCCTCCTTCGCGCACAGTCTCTCCTATGGGGGTCGTGGCGGCGAAGGCGGAGCCGCCGAAGCCGTCGTTCGCCGATTGCGGAGTGGTCCGACGTACCCTGGCAGAGTGCCTGCCTCGAGATCGCGTGCCGGTGGCGCGACCGAGCCGGCGTCCCGAACCGCGCAGGTTCGTCGTGCTCGCAAGATCGGACGGGTGCTCGCCCAGACGTATCCGGACGCGGACTGTGAGTTGGATTTCACGACACCGCTGGAGCTGTTGGTGGCCACCGTGCTGTCGGCGCAGTGCACCGATCGCCGAGTGAATCAGGTGACCCCCACATTGTTCGAGCGCTACCCCGACGCCGCGGCGTACGCGGGCGCCGATCGTGAAGAACTTGAGGCGCTCATCCAGCCCACGGGGTTCTACCGCGCCAAGGCCGCCAGCATTCAGGGTCTTGCGCAGGCCCTGTGCGATCACTTTGGCGGGGAGGTGCCCGATCGGCTTGAGGATCTGGTCACCTTGCCGGGGGTCGGTCGCAAGACCGCCAACGTTGTGCTCGGCAATGCGTTCGGCACACCGGGCATTACCGTGGACACGCATGTGGGCCGACTCGCGCGCCGCTTCGGCTGGACCGAACAGACTGATCCCGATCGCGTTGAGTCCGACCTTATGGCGTTCTTCCCGCGCAAGGACTGGACCGCGTTGTCCCACCAGCTGATCTGGCATGGCCGCCGGTGCTGCCATGCGCGCAAGCCGGCCTGTGGTGCGTGCCCGGTCGCGGCATGGTGTCCGTCGTTCGGAGAAGGGCCGACCGACCCGGACGTCGCCGCCGGTTTGCTGCGAACGGAGGGCCGGGCATGATCGACCGTGACCCCGCGCGCGGATACCGCCTGTCCGCGGATGGCCTGCCTGATTGGCTTGATCCCATCGCGACGTCGATCGCGAAGGTCCATGGCAGCGACCTCACGCGCTTCCTGCCTCCCGTTGAGGGCGCTCGGCCATCTGCGGTCCTGATGCTCCTGGGGGACGGACCGGACCTGCTCGTCATCGAGCGCGCTCACGATATGAGCCTGCACTCCGGACAGCCGGCATTCCCCGGCGGGGCCTTGGAGGCGCTGGACGCGGACCCGGTCGAGGCCGCGTTGCGCGAGGCCACGGAGGAGACCGGCCTCGATGCCGGGGGAGTAGTGCCGTTCGCGGTGCTACCCGACCTGTGGGTGCCCGTGTCGAACTACATCGTCACGCCCGTCATCGCGTGGTGGCGCGAGCCATCCGCCGTGCACGCAGCGGACCCGCGCGAGGTGGCCAGCGTCCATCGGATCCCGATCAGGCAATTCGCTGATCCGGATCGCCGGGTGAGAGTGCGGCACCCCTCGGGTTACGTGGGACCAGGTTTCGATGTCGCGGGGTTGCGGGTGTGGGGCTTCACTGCCGGGCTCGTCTCGGGGCTGCTGGACCTCGCTGGCTGGAGTCAGCCGTGGGATGAGCGTCGCGTGGTCGATCTGAACTCCCCGCTGGTGGTTGACGAACGGTGAACGTCGTCGATGCGGTGGTGATCGCTGCGCTGGTGGTCTTTGCCTGGGCCGGCTGGCGACAGGGTTTTGTCGCAGGACTGCTGTCCTTCGTGGGCTTCCTTGCCGGTGGACTTACTGCCGCGTTCCTCCTGCCACCCATCGTTGAAGCTTTGTCCCTGCCCGATCTCGGCGGTGCTATCGCCTTGGCCGCGGGCATCTTGGTATGCGCGCTGGTGGGTCAGAGCCTGTTGTCCTACGCCGGTCGCCGGATGCGCAACGGCATTCCGTGGGAGAGTGCGCGAGCCATCGACAGCGCTGGCGGGGCGGTCCTCAACGTTGTTGCGCTCGCTGTCGTCCTGTGGATCGTCGCTTCTGCGGTGGGATTCATCCCCTCGTTGAGTGTGGCCAAGGAGGTACGCTCGTCCCTGCTGCTCAGCACGATTGATCGGGCGGTACCGGACCCGGCCCGCGACATGTTCACGGGACTGCGCAACGCTGTCGATGCGTCCGGGCTGCCCCGCGTCTTCTCCGGATTCGGTCAGTACGCCGGGCCGCAGGTGCCTGAACCCAACAAGCGATTGCTCAAGGATCCGGCCGTGCGTGCTGCCTGGCCCTCGCTCGTCAAGGTCACCGCCGTCGCCTGCGATGTCACCGTTACCGGGTCAGGCTTCGTCTACGCGCCCGAGCACGTCCTCACCAACGCCCACGTGATTGCCGGATCAAGCGAGCCGCGCGTACGGCTGCCGGGGGATCCGTCGGTCTACGACGCAATCGTGGTGGAGATCGACGATCGCATAGATGCGGCAGTTCTGTACGTGCCGGGTCTCCCGGCGCCGGCCCTGCGGTTCGCTGATCGTGTGGCCGACACCAGGGACAGCGCAGTCGTCGCGGGGTTTCCCGGTGGCGGTGATCTCACCGCAGGGCCAGCTCGCATCCGAGCAAGAATCGACGCCCGGGGTGAGGACATCTACGGGCGAGCCGGGGTCGTGCGCGAGGTCTACTCGTTCCGCGGAGAGGTCGTCCCGGGCAACAGCGGTGGGCCGCTACTCGCACCGGACGGCACTGTCTACGGCGTCGTCTTCGCCTCGGGTACCGGCGAGGCCGAAACCGGGTATGCGATCACGGCCGCGCAGGTAGCAGACATCGCACAGGCGGGAGCTAGGGCGACCATGGGAGTCGACTCGGGCGCCTGCCGTCGCTAGGCGCGCAGCCAGGACAGCAGCGCAGCATTGAACGTTGCCGGATCCTCCTCGTGCGGGAAGTGCCCGACCCCGGGAAGTTCCAGAAGCGAGTACGGCCCCCTCACCCAGTCCGAGGATCCTTGCGCGGAGCTGACCAGGACCGACGGATCCATGACTCCGTGCACCTGCAGCACCGGAACGTCAATCGGTGTCTCCATGCGTGCGGCGTAGCGCCGACCGTCGGTGCGCAGCAAGGAGCGCACCGCCCACCGGTGATACTCCACGGCGCAGTGCGCCGTCGGCCACAGCGAGAACGCCGACCGGTAGACCAGGGATGCCTCGTCGCTGGGCCACGTCGGGGAGGCAGACCAATCGCGCAAGATGTCCTCGATGCGCACGCAATCGTCCTCCTGCAGCGAACGCTCGGGGAGGAAGGGCCACTGGAAGCCGAGCGCATAGAGCGATCGCCGACGCTGCAGCGCGTCCCGAGCGATGGACGCTCGCAGCCGACGCGGATGCGGCATCGAGACCGGTGCGATGGCAGTGACGGCGTCGGGTTCCAGCACGGCCATGGTCCAGGCGACGAGGCCACCCCACCCGTGGCCGACGATCGTTGCGGACGGTTCACCGAGACAGCGGATGACCCCGGCAACGTCGTGCGACAACGTCGTCGGGTCATAACCGTGCGGAGTGTGATCGGAGCCGCCGTAGCCGCGCAGATCCATGGCCACGGCGCGGTATCCGGCGTTTGCCAACTCAGTCAGTTGCTGCCGCCACGTCCACCAGAACATCGGGAAGCCATGCAGCAGGACGACCAATGGACCGCTACCTGCCTCCACGATGTGGAAGCGGGCGCCGTTGGCGGAAATGTCGCGATGGGTCCAGGGGCCGGGTGCCCGGATGACCGCCTCGGGGTCGAGGAGCACTCAGGAATCCGACGCGGGGCGCGCCTCGATCTCGATGACGTCCACCTCATCGAGCGCGGGGCTCGAGCCGCCACTGAGCGCTTCTCGCACGGCGGCCTTGGTGCGCTCGATCTCGGCGATCGTCTGCTCCGGTCCCTTGATGGCCTTGGCGGACTTCTTGCCCATGAGCCCTAGGACTACAGCGATGAGGAACAGCACGAGGGTGACGATGCCGAAGCCGGCCCACACGGGCAGTCCGAGTGCGACGAGGACATAGGCGATCGTGACCAGGAGGAACAGGCCACCGATGCCGGCCATCGTGAGCGCGCCGATGAGCAGGCCGCTGGTCTTGCCCGCGGCCTTGCCGGTCTGCTGGAGTTCGAGCTTGGCGAGTTCGACCTGTGCCTTGATCAGGCGCTGTAGGTCACCTACCGCCGACTGTACGAGGGCCTTGAGCGACGTCTCCGTGCTCGGTGTGGCCATGATTCCTCCTCCATGGACCGGTGTCGTCGCTCTGAGGCTAGTGGGTCGTCTCAGGCGAGGCGGGCGGATCCCCGGCATCGGCCGTGCTGTCCCCATGTTGGTAGACATCGGGTACGCCGTCCTGGTCTTCGTCCGCGTCCTCAATCGTGGCCACCTGGCGGTAGTGCCGATTGCGGGCGATGAGCAGGAAAGAGGCGAGAATCGCCGAGACCACCGACGCCGTGAATACGGCGACCTTTGCCCCGTCAAGCCTGAGCAGGTCTCCCTCGTAGGCGAGTTCGGTGATGAGCAGCGCGACGGTGAAACCAATGCCGGCAAGGAGGCCGACGGCGAGCACGTCGCGCCAGCCGATGGCCGGATTGAGGCTGGCACGGGTGAAGCGGGCCATCAGCCAGGAGGTACCCACCACGCCGAGCGGTTTGCCAACCACCAGACCGAGCAGGATGCCGATGGCGATAGGGCTGGTGAGCGGTTCGAGGAGCCCGGTACTGCGCAGGTCTACGCCGGCGGCGAAGAACGCGAAGAGTGGAACGCACAGTCCGGCGCTGATCGGCAGGATCATCCGCTGCAGTCGGTCCGCGGGAGATTCGGCCTCTCCCGGATCGGTGCTGGCACGCGTGAGCAGAGCCAGTGCAACGCCAGCCACGGTGGCGTGGATACCGCTCTCGTGGGTCGCCCACCAGATCACCAGCGCGAGCGGGATATAGATGAAGGGACTGCGTACGCGCCAACGCTGCAGGATGGCGTACACGCCGAGTAGCACGACAGCGACGGTGAAGTACGGGAGTGAGAACCCGTGCGAGTAGAACAGGGCGATGATCGTGATAGCGCCGAGATCGTCCACCACGGCCAAGGTCAGCAGGAAGGCGCGAAGGGCGATTGGCAGCTTGCGCCCGACCACGGCGAGGACGGCGAGCGCGAAGGCGATGTCCGTCGCCATCGGGATGGCCCAGCCGGCGAGATCACCGGACTCACCTGTGCGCGCCACGATGAGGGTGAAGATGATGGCCGGCAACGCCATGCCGCCGATTGCAGCGGCGATGGGCACGGCCGCCTGCGCCGGCTTCGACAGCGTGCCGTGCGTGAACTCGTGCTTGAGCTCTAGGCCGGCAACGAAGAAGAAGACCGCGAGCAGGCCATCGGCGGCCCACGTGGCAAGTGAGAGGTTAAGTCCGATCGCCGCGGGGCCGATCTGGAAGTTGGCGAGGGCGAAGTAGGCGTCACCCCACGGCGAGTTGGCCCAAAGGATGGCGATGATGGCGCCGATGAGGAGCAGGACGCCGCCGATGGTCTCCCCGCGCAGCGCGTTGAGCAGCCAGAGGCGCTCGGTGAGTGGTGGTCGCTCAAAGATTTCGTGCGGCTGCATCGCTGTGCTCATGTCGGCCTCCGAACAGGGTCGAGTGGAGCCGACCAGACTTCCCGGCGCACCACCTCCACCCTATCTCGACCCGTCCGCATCCACTCAACGGTGGACCGCGTCGTCAGTCCTCGGAAGCTCCGGACTGCAGACCTGTTTCTATGAGGTTCATGACACTGGGATCAGCGAGCGTCGTGACGTCGCCGAGGTTCCGGTTCTCCGCAACGTCACGCAGTAGCCGTCGCATGATCTTGCCGGAGCGCGTCTTGGGGAGTTCGGGTACGACCATGATCTGGCGTGGCTTCGCGATGGGGCCGATTTCCTTGGCGACGTGGTTGCGCAGTGCGGTGATGAGTTCGGCACCG
>JAYNIC010000006.1:22209-23253 GCA_038108715.1 Candidatus Nanopelagicales bacterium
CTCGGCCACGGAGGGGTGCGACACCAGGGCCGACTCGACCTCCGTAGTGGAGATGCGGTGCCCGGACACGTTCATGACGTCGTCCACGCGGCCGAGGAGCCAGATGGCACCGTCCTCGTCGATCTTGGACCCGTCGCCGGCGAAGTAGTACTGCGGCCACCGTGACCAGTAGGTGTCGACGTAGCGCTGGTTGTCGCCCCAGATACCGCGGAGCATGGAAGGCCACGGCTCGGTGAGCACCAGGTAGCCCCCGCCTCCCAGCCCGACTTCGCGACCCTCGTCGTCGACGACCGCAGCACTAATGCCGGGCAGTGGCCGCATGGCAGAGCCGGGCTTGCAGGCCGTCACGCCGGGAAGGGGAGAGATCATGATGGCGCCGGTCTCGGTCTGCCACCAGGTATCGACGATGGGACACGTACCACCACCGATCGTGTCGCGGTACCACATCCACGCTTCCGGATTGATCGGCTCGCCGACGCTGCCGAGCAACCGCAGGGAGGATAGGTCGAACTGCGCGGGGATGTCGTCGCCCCACTTCATGAAGGTGCGGATCGCGGTGGGGGCGGTGTAGAAGAGCGTGACGCCATGCTTCTGCACGATCTCCCAGAAACGGCCCTTGTGCGGTGTGTCAGGGGTTCCCTCGTAGATCACCTGGGTGACGCGGTTGGCGAGGGGGCCGTAGACGATGTAACTGTGACCGGTGACCCAACCGATGTCGGCCGTGCACCAGTAGACGTCGGAGTCTGGCTTGAGGTCGAAGACATTGCGGTGTGTGAACGCGACCTGGGTGAGGTAGCCGCCTGTCGTGTGCAGGATGCCCTTGGGCTTACCTGTCGTGCCTGACGTGTAAAGAATGAAGAGCGGATGCTCACTGTCGAATGCCTCGGCGGTGTGTTCGTCGGACTGCCGACCGACGAGATCGTGCCACCAGACGTCGCGACCATCGGTCATGTCGACATCTCCACCTGTGCGTCGCACGACGAGGACGTGTTCGACGCTCGGTGTTTGGGCGACGGCCTCGTCTACGGCGGGCTTGAGCGGCAT
>JAYNIC010000007.1:0-2299 GCA_038108715.1 Candidatus Nanopelagicales bacterium
CCCTGGCAGGTGCCATCCGGGCCGAAGCCACCCTCGCCGTCGCGAACGCCGTGTTCTTGCTGCTGCTGGTAGGAGGCGGCACGGCGTGGCCCACATCATCGCTGCCCGGCCCCCTCGCCGCGGTCGTCGCGGCGCTCCCGAGCGCCGCCCTCGGCGACTCCCTGCGCGCCGTCGTGGCCGCAGGTCCCGCGAGCATCCCGGTGGCGATCCTGCTCTTGGTCGTGTGGACGATCGCCGGGGTCCTCATCGCCAAGCGCACCTTTCGCTGGTCATGATCTCCCCCGATTAGGCTGGGGGCATGTCTGCTCTCGCACCGGCTCTGACGGCTGCCCGGACCGTTCCTCGCTGGTTGCGTGGCATCTTCATCGCGAACCTGGTGGCTCAGATCGGCATCGTCGTGACCGGTGGCATCGTGCGCCTGACCGGATCCGGGCTCGGCTGCCCCACCTGGCCCGAGTGCGTGGAAGGCTCCTATGTACCCACCTCCCGTCAGGAGGAGGCATGGCACAAGTACGTCGAATTCGGCAATCGCCTGCTCACCTTCGCCCTAGGAGCGCTCGCCCTTGCCGCCATCATCGGCGCCCTGATCTGGTGGTTCCGGCGTAGGGAGCGTGCTCCCATCGTTCTCCTCGCCGCGGTGCCCATCATCGGCACGATCGCCCAGGCTGTGCTTGGGGGTATCACCGTCCTCACCGGCTTGAGCCCCTGGGCTGTTTCCGCGCACTTCCTCGTCTCCATGGCGATCATCGCCGGTGTCACGGTGCTCGTCGTTCGCAGCTACGACGCCGGTGATCAGCCCATTGATTGGCTGGTTCGCCGGGAAGTGCGCGTAATGGCGTGGCTCCTCATCGCGATCACCGGCGTGGTCGTCGTACTGGGCACCATTGTGACCGGCAGCGGCCCACACTCCGGCGATGCCGAAACCGAGGCCCGTTTCGGGCTGGACCCGAGGACGGTGTCGTGGCTACACGCAGATGCCGTTCTGCTCTTTCTCGGCCTGGTCATTGGCATGCTCGTGGTTCTGCGGGTGGTGAACGGGCCCCGTCGGGCGACGACGGTGGTGGGGCTTCTCCTCCTTGTGGCCGTGATCCAGGGGGCCATCGGCTACAGCCAGTACTTCAGTGGTCTGCCGTGGGCACTGGTGGCCTTTCACATGCTCGGCGCCTGCCTGGTGTGGATGCTCGCCGTCATGCAGATCATGGCGTTGCGCACCCGCGGCGTGCCGGCCCACGCGTCATGAGGGGAAAGGCGAACTGACCGTCCGTCGAAGGCAGGGTCGTCAGCCCACGAACGGGTCGACGGCAACGGCGAGGAAGAGCAGCGCCAGATAGGTAATCGACCAGTGGAACAGGCGCATGGGCCGGACATCCTCGTCGTCCCGCTTCACCCGCCGACCCAGCGCGTGCGCCTCGAAGAGAAAAACTCCGCCGAGGACAACTGAGCTCACGATGTACACCCAGCCCATGGGGGCAATCGGAATGAGCGCCAGGGATGTCAGCACCATGAGCCAGGAATAAATCGTGATCTGCCGCATGACCACGGGGCGCTCAGCGACCACGGGCAGCATGGGCACACCAGCCGCCGCGTAGTCATCCCGGTAGCGCAACGACAGCGGCCAGTAATGCGGCGGCGTCCACCAGAAGATGATGAGGAAGAGCACCACCGGTGCCCACGTAAGACTGCCCGTCACCGCGGCCCAGGCGATGAGCACCGGCATACACCCGGCTGCGCCACCCCACACAATGTTCTGCGCGGTGCGTCGCTTCAGGATCATCGTGTAACCGACGGCGTAGAACACGATCGCCACGAGAGCCAGCGATGCGGCGAGGAGATTGGCGTACGCCGCCAGGATGACCAAACTCGCCAGGGACAAGATCGTCGCCCACACCAGGCCGCCGGCGACCGAGACCTCACCCGACGCCACCGGCCGATGTCGAGTGCGCGTCATCACCGCGTCGATATCGCGGTCGTAGACACTGTTGAAGGCATTGGCCCCGCCGGCGGCCAGCGTGCCACCGATGAGCACGGCGATGGCGACCTGCACATCGGGCCAACCGCCCGCGGCCAGGATCATGGTCGGAATGGTGGTGACCAGCAGGAGTTCGATGATGCGGGGCTTGGTGATGGCGATATACCCCGCCACGCTTCGACCGATCGTGCGCGTCGGCTGTGAGGGGCCAGCCAGATCCGTCACGAGCCCTCCTGAGTCTGCCCCGTTGGCCGCCAAACTCGGGATTTTTGGCGGTGTACCTCCGGAGTCTACCGATGCTGCACCTGCCGGTAGGAACCGTCGCTAGGC
>JAYNIC010000007.1:2309-9762 GCA_038108715.1 Candidatus Nanopelagicales bacterium
ACTCCTGCCCTCCCCGGAATGACCGATCTGCCCTGGACCGAACTTGACCAGCGCGCTGTGGCGAGTGTTCGCGGCCTGGCCATGGACGCCGTACAGAAGGCTGGCAATGGCCACCCTGGCACCGCCATGAGCCTGGCTCCCGTCGCCTACCTGCTGTTCCAACGCTTCCTGCGCCACGATCCATCGGACCCGAACTGGCTCGGTCGGGACCGTTTCGTGCTCTCGTGCGGTCACTCGTCCCTGACCCTCTACATTCAACTCTTCCTATCCGGCTACGGCCTCACGCTGGAGGATCTGCAGAGTTTCCGCACGTGGGGCAGTCTCACTCCAGGGCATCCCGAACACGGACACACCGTTGGCGTCGAGACGACCACCGGGCCGCTCGGCCAGGGCGTCGCAACCGCGGTAGGCATGGCCATGGCCAGCCGCTACCAGCGCGGCATGCTCGATCCGGATGCTCCCTGGGGATTCAGCCCCTTCGATCACCATGTCTGGGTCATCTGTTCGGACGGCGACCTTGAAGAGGGGATCTCCGGGGAAGCGTCGTCGCTCGCCGGTGTCCAACGTCTCGGCAACCTCACCGTCATCTGGGATGACAACCACATCTCGATCGAGGGTGACACCGCTGTCGCCTTCGATGAGGATGTTGCCGCACGCTACGAGTCCTACGGCTGGGCGGTTCACGAGGTCGGCATGCTGCCGAACGGCGATGTGGATCTCATCGGCATGGCCGAGGCAATGACGGCTGCTCGACTCGAGCAGGACCGCCCGACATTCATCGTTATGCGCTCGACCATTGCCTGGCCGGCACCACACGCCCAGAACACCGCCAAGGCCCACGGTTCTGCGCTCGGTGCCGACGAGGTGGCCGCCACCAAGGTGGTCCTCGGGCTTGATCCCGAGCGGGATTTCCAGATCGCCGACAACGTCCTCGCGCGCGCCCGAGAGGTCATGGATCGGGGCGCGCAGTTGCACGCGGAGTGGCAGCGCACGTTCGACGAGTGGCGCTCGGCCAATCCGAAGCGTGCGGCACTCCTGGATCGGCTGCTCGCCCGAGAGCTGCCCGCCGATCTCTCCGGTGCCCTACCCACTTTCGAGGCGGGAACGTCGATAGCGACACGCGCGGCCTCCGGCAAGGTGATCAATGCCATCGCCGAGGTGATGCCGGAATTCTGGGGAGGCTCTGCCGATCTTGCGGAGAGCAATAACACCACGATTGAAGGAGGCCTGTCCTTCCTGCCCGCCGGAATCTTGGCCAAGGACTCCTCGCCCTACGGTCGCATCATCCACTTCGGTATCCGCGAGCACGCGATGGGCGCCATCCTCAACGGGATCGCCCTAGAAGGCCTCACGCGCCCGTTCGGAGGCACGTTCCTAGTCTTCTCCGACTACATGCGCGGATCCGTGCGACTGGCGGCTCTCATGCAGACCTCTGTCGTCTATGTCTGGACCCACGATTCGATCGGCTTGGGCGAGGATGGGCCGACGCATCAGCCGGTTGAGACCTTGTGGGCGCTGCGTGCAATCCCCGGCCTGAGCATCGTGCGTCCATGTGACGGCAATGAGACCGCCGCCGCCTGGGCCGAGTCGCTTCGCCGTGGCACGCCCACCGGTCTGATCCTGTCGCGACAGGGACTGCCCAACCTCGACCGCACCGTGATGGCTCCGGCGGGCGAGACCGCCAAAGGCGCCTACACACTCGTCGACGGCGAGGGTGGGGACCTTCGCGTGGTGTTGCTCGCCAGCGGTAGCGAGGTACAAGTGGCCCTGGCCGCTCGCGACCTGCTCCAGTCCGAGGGGATCGCCACCCGCGTCGTCTCCGTCCCGTGCATTGAATGGTTCGATGATCAAGATGCCGCCTATCGTGACAGTGTGCTGCCAAAGGACGCGCCGGTTCGCGTGTCGGTTGAGGCTGGCGCGACCTTCGGCTGGTGGCGCCTGGTGGGCAGTTCCGGCGGCGTCGTGGGTATCGATCACTTCGGCGCCAGCGCCGATGGCAAGTTGCTCTTCGAGAAGTTTGGAATCACTCCCGACGCCGTCGCGCAGACCGCGCGCGACTGCCTGGCCCAGGAAGGCTGACCATGTCCGTGCCCACGCCCCTCGCCGAGCTCACAGCTGCCGGAGTCTCCATCTGGTTGGATGATCTGGATCGCCATCGCATTGAGTCCGGGGATCTCGCGTCGCTGATCACCAAGGATGACGTGCGGGGTGTCACGACCAATCCGACCATCTTCGCCAAGGCACTTTCCGGTGCCACTTCCGCCTATGGCGCACAGTTGGCTGAACTCGCCGCGTCCGGGGCGAGCGTTGATGAAGCAGTACGTGCCCTCACCACAACGGACGTGCGCAGCGCATGCGACGTATTCCACGACCTGTGGCAGTCAAGCAACGGGGTCGATGGTCGCGTCTCGATCGAGGTCGACCCGCGGCTGGCCCGCGAGACGGACCTCACCATCGAGCAGGCCCGTCTGCTCCACGGCATGGTGGATCGGGGAAACGTACTGATCAAGATCCCGGCGACACGTGAAGGCCTGCCGGCCATTACCGAGGTGCTTGGTTCGGGCATCAGCGTCAACGTGACGCTGATCTTCAGCATTGAGCGTTACGCCAGTGTGCTCGAGGCATGGATGACCGGCCTGGAGCAGGCTCACGCCAACGGCCACGATCTGTCGACGATCGAATCGGTGGCCTCATTCTTCGTCAGCCGCATGGACACCGAGGTCGACAAGCGACTCGACGAGATCGGCACCCCCGAGGCCCTCGCCATGCGCGGCAAGGCCGGACTCGCCAGCGCTCGCTTGGCATGGGGGGTCTACGAGAAGGCGATGCAGACCGATCGCTGGAGGGCACTTCAGGCTCTCGGCGCGCATCCTCAACGGCCGCTCTGGGCCTCCACCGGGGTCAAGGATCCCGCCTTCCCGGCCACCATGTACGTGATGGGCCTGGTCGTTCGCGGATGCGTGAACACGATGCCGGCCGCGACGCTACAGGCCTGCGCCGAGCAGGGCGGCTTCGAAGGAGACACGATCTCCAATACGCAAGGCGCCTCGCAGCACGTGTGGGACGACCTGCTGAGGCTGGGCATCGCTGAGCCGGCGGTCTGCGAACTCCTCGAGGACGAGGGCGTCGAAAAGTTCGAGGTCTCCTGGTCGGAACTGCTCGATACCGTTACGAAAGCGCTCGACGCAGCACGAAGCTGATGTCCAATCCGCTCCGAAACGCCCGCGACCGTCGACTGCCCAAGGTCGCCGGTCCGTGCAGCATGGTGCTGTTCGGCGTGACCGGAGACTTGGCACGCAAGAAGATCATGCCGGCGATCTACGACCTCGCCAATCGCGGATTCCTCCCGCCCGGTTTCGGCTTGGTCGGCTTCGCCAGGCGCGAGTGGGCCGATGAGGACTTCGCCGCCGTGGTGCACGATGCCGTGCGCGAGCACGCGCGCACGCCGTTCCGCGAGGATGTGTGGCAGCAACTGTCGGAGGGCATCCGCTTCGTCGCCGGGGACATCAACGACCCGGCCGCCTATGCCGAACTGAAGGCGACGGTGGAGGACATGGATGCCCGTCGCGGCACGATGGGCAACCATGCGTTCTACCTCTCCATACCGCCGGGCCTCTTCCCCATCGTCATCACGCAGTTGAAGGATTGTGGGCTCTCCGCGCGCACGACCGACCAGTGGCGCCGCGTCGTCGTCGAAAAGCCCTTCGGGCACGATCTGGCCAGCGCCCAGGAACTCGACCGAGTCCTGAGTTCGGCCTTCAGCCCCGATGAGATCTTCCGCATCGACCACTACCTCGGCAAGGAGACCGTCCAGAACATCCTGGCGGTCCGGTTCGCCAATGCGATGTTCGAGCCCATCTGGAACAACCGCTACGTGGATAACGTCCAGATCACTCAGGCGGAAGACATCGGTATCGGCGGACGGGCCGGATACTACGACGGCATCGGAGCTGCTCGCGACGTGATCCAGAATCACCTGCTGCAACTTCTGGCGCTGACGGCCATGGAGGAACCTCTCTCCTTCCAACCGCGCGAGGTGCGTCAAGAGAAGGAGAAGGTGCTCAGCGCCATCACGTTGCCCGCCGACCTGAATCTCCACACCGCGCGCGGCCAATACGCCACCGGCTGGCAAGGTGGGATTCCGGTGCTGGGCTTCCTGGATGAAGAGGGTATCCCGCCGACCAGCACCACGGAGACCTTCGCCGCGCTCCGCGTGACGATCGAGAACCGCCGCTGGGCGGGGGTGCCGTTCTATCTGCGCACCGGCAAGCGCCTGGGTCGGCGCGTGACGGAAGTGGCGGTCATCTTCAAGAAGGCGCCGCACTTGCCCTTTGACGACAATGCCGTGGGTGAACTTTCCGACAACGCGCTGGTCTTCCGTATTCAGCCCGACGAAGGGGTCACGGTGCGCTTCGGCAGCAAGGTCCCCGGCACACCGAGTCTGGAGGTGCGCGACGTAACAATGGACTTCCAATACGGCGACTCCTTTGTCGACACCAGCCCCGAGGCGTATGAGCGACTGATCCTGGACGTTCTCCTTGGCGAGCCGCCGCTGTTCCCCAACAGTGCGGAGGTCGATTTGAGTTGGAAGATCCTCGACCCGGTCCTCGATCACTGGGCATCCCTGGGGCAACCGGAGCAGTACGCCACCGGCGGCTGGGGCCCAGCCTCAAGCTACGACATGATCGCGCGTGACGGCCGAGTCTGGAGGCGTCCGTGATCCGCCTGGAGGACACCAGCGGGGGTGAGATCTCCCATGCCATAAGCGAAGAACGTCATCGGATGGGTTCGCCAACCACCGGCATGGTCCTCACCATGCTCATCCTCACGGATGAGGAGTACGCCTCCGATGCCACGGAGGCCGCCGTCCTTTCAGCTCGCCAGCACCCGATGCGCATTCTCACGCTCATTCCACGACCGGGCCGAGGGCCAGATCAAATCGACGCCCAGGTCATGGTCGGCGGCGATGACGGTCCTGGCGAAGTGGCCATCGTGCGTCTGCGCGGTGACCGCGCCGCCCACGCGAACTCCGTGGCGATCCCTTTGCTGCTGCCCGATACACCGGTGGTGGCGTGGTGGCCCACGCACCCACCACCGGTGCCCGCAGATGATCCCATTGGACGACACTGCCAACGCCGAATCACCGACATGGCCAGTGCTGAAGATGCCCGCGTGGCACTCGCTGAGCGGCGGGCGGGCTACGTTCCAGGTGACACCGATTTGGCGTGGACCCGCATCACGCCATGGCGTAGCGCCCTAGCCGCGCTCCTTGATGACGGGCTCATCACGGCGACATCAGGCACTGTCGAGGCCGAGCGGGACAACCCGAGCGCCATCCTGCTCGCGGCATGGCTGCGATGGGCTCTAGGCGTGCCCGTCGAACTGCGGGAATCTGAGGGTCCGGGCATCACGCGAGCCGCCCTCACCGATGCCAACGGAGAGATTGGCCTGGATCGACCCGACGGCTCCGTCGCCACCCTCATCCGCTCCGGCTACCCCGACTCCACCATCGCCCTCCCCCGCCGCGGACTGCCCGAACTCCTCAGCGAGGAACTGCGGCGACTCACTCCCGACGAGGTCTACGGATTTGTCCTGGCGTCAACGGCCGATGGCACTTTGGAGGGGGCATGACCCGTCATACTGTGCACATTCGGCCGGACGAGGCCACGGTCGCCCGTGATGCCGCAGCCGCGCTCGTGCAACGGATCCGCGACCGGCAGGGTGCAGGTGGACACGCGCACATCGTGGTTACCGGCGGAGGTGTCGGCACCATGGTGCTGGCCGCCCTCGTCACCGCGGATATCGACTGGTCGGCCATTGACCTTTGGTGGGGGGACGAGCGCTTCCTGCCCGAGGGACATCCGGACCGCAACGCGACCCAGGCACAGGCGGCGCTCCTCGACCAGGTGCCCATCCCGGCGGCTCACGTGCATGCCATGCCGGCAGATACGGGCCAGGGTGCGGAGCAGGCGGCGCGGGACTATGCCGATGAACTCGCCGGCGCGTCGGTCAATGGTGTTGCCCCCGATTTTGAGGTGCTCCTGCTCGGCGTCGGTCCCGAGGGACACGTGGCATCGATCTTCCCGCATTCGCCGGCAGCGGCCGCCGCAGCTCCGGTCGTCGCGGTTCATAACAGTCCCAAACCGCCGCCCACGCGAGTCAGCATGACGTTCCCCACACTTCGTGGAGCTCGGGAGGTGTGGTTGGTGGCATCAGGAGAAGAGAAGGCCGAGGCGATCGCTGCCGCGCTCGCCGCAGACACGAATCCGGTGGATGTGCCGGCAGCCGGGGCCGTCGGCCGAGTGGAGACTGTCGTCTGGCTTGATGAGGCGGCAGCCTCCGCCCTGACCGTCTGAGGAATGCCTAGGACTTGCGGAGTTTCTGCAGCGCTTCTTGGAGAATGGCGGCGCCGTCGTCGTCGCTGCGCCGCTCCTTCACATAGGCAAGGTGCGTCTTGTACGGCTCAATCTTGGGCGGGGCGGGCGGCTCCGCCTCGTCCTGGCCCGCTGGCCAGCCGCAGCGTGGACAGTCCCAGAACTCAGGGATTGCGGCATCCGCCGCGAAACTCGGTGTGGTCTCGTGCCCCCGCGCGCACCAGAACGTGACGAAGACACGCGGTGCGGTCTCGCCGCGCTCCGCCTCGCCCATTGGTCCAGCGCCTACGCGGCTGCCACGGATCGCACTGCCTCCGGCCACAGGTGACTCCTTGTCGTCTGTTGAGCGTGTCGTCTAGGAACCGGTGCGGATCAGCAGTCCGACCGCCACGATGCAGGCAGCCCAGATGAGGCCGATGCCGATCGTGAGACGGTCGAGGTTCTTCTCCGCGACCGAAGACCCGCCCACCGACGAACTCACGCCGCCGCCGAAGAGGTCCGACAGGCCTCCGCCCTTGCCGCGGTGCAGCAGGATGAGCACGACCAGCAGGACACTGGTGATCACCAAGAGCACCCCGAGGCCGATCACGAGAGCGGTGGTCACTATGCCTCCAGTAGGGGCCGCTGTGGCCCGTCGTACGTGCGTGCCCAGCGGGCGAGGACAAGGCCTGAGAGTATCAGGCGAGGATGACTATTCCTCGTTGGGCAGGTCCAGCAGGCGGTAGCGCACAATGCCCACGAACTCGTCGGGATCAAGGCTAGCTCCGCCCACGAGGCAGCCGTCTACATCCGGCTGCGCCATGATCCCGGCAACGCTGGCAACCTTGACGGACCCCCCGTAAAGCAGGCGCACTGATGCTGCAGTCGGATCGTCGTAGCGATCGGCCACGAGGGAGCGGATTGCCGAGCACACCTCCTGGGCATCCTCCGGTGTGGCGACTTCACCGGTTCCGATGGCCCAGACCGGTTCATAGGCGATGACCAAACCGGCCACCTGCTCGGCAGAGAGCTCTTCGAGTCCACCGACGACCTGGGCGAGCACGTGCTCGACCTGACGCCCCTCACGCCGCACATCGAGA
>JAYNIC010000007.1:9772-12863 GCA_038108715.1 Candidatus Nanopelagicales bacterium
GATCGAGACCTTCGCCCACGCACATGATGGGGGTGAGTTCATGGCGTAGCCCTGCGCGCACCTTGGCGGCGACGCAGACGTCGTCCTCGCCGTGATACTCCCGCCGCTCACTGTGGCCAGCCAGCACGTAGGTGCAGCCCAACTTGGCGAGCATGGCACCGGATATCTCGCCGGTATAGGCACCGGCGTCGTGCACCGAAATGTCCTGTGCGCCATAGGCAATTCGGTAGTTGTCGCCATCGATGAGCGTTTGCACCGAGCGCAGGTCGGTAAAGGGTGGAAGCACGGCGACGTCAACCGCGTCGTAGTCGTCGGCGTTGAGGGCGAACGCGAGTTTTTGAACCAGGGCGATCGCCTCGAAGTGGTTGACGTTCATCTTCCAATTGCCGGCCATCAACGGACGACGGTCACTCATGCGGACTCCTCGAGAACGGCGAGACCGGGCAGGGTACGTCCCTCGAGGAGTTCGAGGCTCGCTCCACCGCCGGTCGAGATGTGGTCAAAACGCTCTTCCCCAATGCCGAGGAGACGGATCGCAGCGGCAGAGTCCCCTCCACCGACAACAGTGAAAGCCGGGGATGAGGCCATCGCTTCGGCCACCGCTCGCGTGCCATCCGCGAATGGAGCCATCTCGAACACCCCCATGGGCCCGTTCCACACCACCGTGCGCGCATCCGACAAGGCATTCGCGTAGGCGAGAGCGGTCTGCGGTCCGATGTCCAGCCCCATCCAACCCGCAGGAATGGCATCAGCAGCGACAACCTTAACCGTGGCGTCCGCGGCGAAGGCATCAGCCACGACGACGTCGACGGGTAGGAAGAGGTCAACACCGCGTTTTTGCGCGTCCGCCATGATCTGCTGCACCGTGGGAATCATGTCCACCTCGAGGAGGGAGTTGCCCACCTCGAGGCCTCGCGCAGCCAGGAACGTGAAGGCCATGCCACCACCAATGAGAAGGCGGTCGACGTTTCCGACCAGGTTGGCGAGGACGGCCAACTTGTCGGAGACCTTGGACCCGCCAAGCACCACCGCGTAGGGGCGCTGCGGATCGGACAGGACCCTGGCAAAGCTCGCCATCTCCTTGTCCACGAGCGTTCCCGCAGCCCGGGGAAGGCGTCGGGCGATATCCGTGACAGACGCCTGCTCACGGTGCACCACGCCGAACCCATCGCTCACGTAGGCCTGCGCCCAACGGGCCCACTCATCAGCGAGCGCCGCTCGCTCGGTCGCGTCCTTGCTGGTCTCACGCGCGTCGAACCGCACGTTCTCCAGCACGAGCACCTCACCGGAGGACAGTGCAGCGACGGCCGCGTCAACACCTGAGCCGGTGACCTCCGGAACGAAATTCACCGGGGTGCCCATCAACTCACCGAGTCGCGCCGCGACCGGGGCGAGGGACAACCCAGGCTTGGCTTCGCCCTTGGGTCGTCCGAGGTGCGACATCACCACCACTTTGGCTCCGCGCTCGCGCAACATCGAAATGGTCGGCACGCTCGCACGAATGCGTCCGTCGTCAGTGATGGTGACCTGGCCGTCCTCATCCGTCGATAAGGGTACGTTGAGGTCACTGCGTACAAGGACGACGCGATCGGTGACGTCGAGATCGCCCAGCCGCATACCTAGAGTCGCTCTCCGACGTACCGGGTGAGGTCGACCAAGCGGTTCGAGTAGCCCCACTCGTTGTCGTACCAGCCGACCACCTTGACCAACGTGCCCATCGAGTTGGTGAGCCCTGAGTCGAAGATCACCGACGCAGGGTCCGTGACGATGTCCGATGACACGATGGGATCTTCGGTGTACTCCAAGATTCCTTTGAGTGCGCCCTCTGACGCCGTCTTCATCGCCGCGTTGATCTCCTCCGCGGTGGCCGGGGTGCGCAACTCAACCGTGAGGTCCGTGGCCGAACCAGTCGGCGTCGGCACGCGCATCGCATAGCCGTCGAGACGGCCCTTGAGTTGCGGAAGGACCAGCGCAATGGCTTTGGCGGCACCGGTCGACGTCGGGATCATGTTGATGGCGGCAGCGCGGGCGCGGCGCAGGTCCGAGTGCGGAAAGTCCAAGATCCGCTGATCGTTCGTGTAGGCGTGAATCGTCGTCATGATCCCACGCTCGATACCGAACTCCCGGTCGAGGACCATGGCCATGGGGGCTAGGCAGTTGGTCGTGCAGGAAGCGTTTGAGATGACGTTCATCGTGGCAGGGTCATAGTCACCCTCGTTCACGCCCATAACGATCGTCTTATCTTCATTCTTGGCCGGCGCGGAGATAATGACCTTTTTCGCGCCGGCAGCAATGTGGGCACGGGCCGCGGTGGCATCCGTGAAATAGCCCGTTGACTCGATGACGATGTCGACTCCGAGCTCACCCCAGGGCAACGCCCCCGGGTCCTTCTCGGCGAAGACCTTGATCGTCTTGCCACCGACCGTGATTGCGCCGTCACTGTGCGTGACGGGCAGCCCCAGCCGACCGAGCACGCTGTCGTAGGCAAGTAGATGAGCCAGCGTCTTCGTGTCCGTGAGGTCATTCACCCCTACGACTTCGATATCGGTGGCGCCTGAGGCGAGCAACGCCCGGAAGAAATTGCGGCCAATTCGGCCAAAGCCGTTGATGCCCACGGTGATGGTCACGCGGATCTCCCACTGTGTCGAGATGACGGCGCCCACGCGCCGAGGCGTTCCCCACGCCTGGCGAGGACCCTACCGTACGCGCTTACATACCCAGCACGGTCACCCCGGGGGACCACGACAGTCCCGAACCGGGCGAGGCGCCCGCTACGCGCGGGCGGCCAACGCTGCCCCCAGGCGCGATAGGGCGGCGCTTCGCCCCTCCCTGGGCAAGCGAATCCTCACGATGCACAGATCGTTCGACGAGAACGCGATGGACAGCGCATCGTCGAGTTCTGGCTCGGTGGTCACGTCAAATCCCAAACCCCGACCAAACACCTCGCACAGTCGGTCGACCGCCATGGTGGGGATGTCGTTGAACGGACCATCCAGGATGGGCCGCTGGGTGCCATAGCCGCTGTTATCGAAGACCAAGATGACCGCGGGCACGCCGTCATTCCAGGCGGGCGCCAGCGTTTCACACACCT
>JAYNIC010000007.1:12943-14236 GCA_038108715.1 Candidatus Nanopelagicales bacterium
CATAGCCCATCGTCGCGTAATAGCCACTCGCCAGTCCCCATCCCGGCAATCGCATGTCCACCGAGGAGAACAGCGCTTCTCCTGGGTCCAACAGAAGTCCGTGTCGTTCGTCTAGATGCGCGGAGATGGCATCAACGGCACGCTCCACGGTGAGTTCAACCGACTGCGGAACGAACGGCTGATGGTCCGCGATGGGAGCATGGCTGATCGACACCTCACGCGTAGCCAATTCCTGCACCAGGGCGGGAAGAAATGCCCACAGGGGGACGTCGCGGAAGGTTCGGTACCCCACCGTGACGTCCGTGTCCGTAGCGAGAATGAGGCGCTCGTGGTCAATGTGTGCGGTGAAGGCGCCCAACGTCAGGTCGGTCTGGAGCACCCCAAGACTGAGGAGAACTTCGCTGTCTTCGACCGCCTGAACGATGTATTCGGGGCTGAGTGCCCCGAGATACAGTCCCAGCCCGAGAGGATGGCGCTCAGGAAAGACACCGCGCGCGAGGGAACTCGTCGCAACTGGAATGTTCGCTGTCTCGGCGAGCGCAAGGAGGTCGGACTGCAGCCCGCGTCGTGCCACCATCACGCCAGCGTGAATCGACGCGGTGCTCGCGGCTTCCAGTTCGTGCATGACCGCGTCAAGAGCCTGGCGAAGAGCCTGCGCATCCACCCTGGGTAGTACAGGTTCGATGTCGCCATCGGGACCGTCAACGAGGACATCAACCATGTCACGTGGGATCTCGATGTACCCGGGCCGCTGGTCCGACAGCATCGTCCGGATAACACGGTCGATCTCGTCAGTCGCACTGTGGCGCGAATCAAGAACAGCCTGAGCACAGGTCAGGTCCGTGAAGACCTTCAATTGCGTGTCGAAGCCCTTCACCCGATGATGCAGCATGGGGTCGTTCGCTCGTTCGGCTACCCCGGGCGCGCCGCTCACCAGGAGCAGGGGCACCTGCTCGGCCCACGCATTGGCGACGGCATTGGCCACCTTGAGCCCCCCCACGCTGTAGGTGACCGCCACGACGCCGAATCCGCGCAATCGCGCGTAGGCGTCACCCGCGAAGCCCGCTCCCTGTTCATCAGTCACGACACGGATGGGAAAACCCTCCGCTGCCAGCGCTCCAAAGGTCCGAAGGGCGAAGTCGCCCACGATGCCGAAGCCGCTGGTCACACCCAACTCCCGGAACCGCCGGACAAGGTGAGCGGGAATGGTCGTCTGGCTCATGAACGGATGCTCCTGTCCTGAATAACGAGAGTCGATGAGACTAAGTCCGCGATTCTAGGCTTGGTCAGGAC
>JAYNIC010000007.1:14246-22893 GCA_038108715.1 Candidatus Nanopelagicales bacterium
GGTCAGGACCATCCAGATCAACCGCGCCACCAGGGCCGCTGTCGTCGCCCAGGGTGGCCATACGGACGGCATCCATCTCGGCATCGATCTCGGCATCGAGGTCCGCATCCGCTAGGGCGGCCTCGGTGTTCGGGATGCCTAACTCAGCGGCACGCTTGTCCGCAGTGGCCAGCAAACGTCGGATGCGGCCAGCCACGGCATCCTTGGTCATTGGCGGGTCTGCCAATGCCCCGAGTTCTTCCAAACTCGCCTGGCGGTGTTCAAGGCGCAGCCGTCCAGCCTCGGCGAGATGATCGGGCACCTCGTCGCCCAGAATCTCCATGGCGCGGCGCACACGAGCACCCGCCGCCACCGCCGCCCGTGCCGACCGACGGAGGTTGGCATCATCGAAGTTCGCCAAGCGATTCGCCGTCGCACGAACCTCGCGCCGCATCCGGCGTTCCTCCCACACCAGAACACTGGAGTGCGCACCCATGCGGGTGAGCATCGCGCTGATGGCATCGCCGTCGCGAATCACGACGCGATCGACGCCACGAACCTCACGAGATTTGGCGGCGATCCCCATCCGACGCGCAGCACCAACCAGGGCGAGCGCAGCCTCCGGCCCGGGACACTGCACTTCGAGGGCAGCTGAGCGACCAGGCTCGGTCAGCGTTCCGTGCGCGAGGAAGGCTCCGCGCCACGCTGCCTCGGCATCGCACACTCCCCCGGTGACGACTGCGGGCGGCAAGCCTCGCACCGGACGTCCGCTGCCGTCCACGATCCCCGTCTGCCTCGCCAGGTGATCGCCACCGGCAACCACACGTACGACGTACCGGGGCGCCTTGCGCAGCCCGCTGGGCTGCATGATGGCGATTTCGCTCTCCGAGTTGAAGATCTCCCCAAGGTCCTTGCGCAGCCGACGCGCGGTCGCACCAGCATCCAGATCAGCCTCAACCACGATGTGCCCGGCGACCAGGTGGAGTCCACTCGAGAAACGGAGCATTGCCGAGACCTCGGACTTGCGGCAGCAGACACGTGTCACGTCGAGACGACTGAGTTCGTCCTTTACCTCCGCGGTCATGGCCACCGCGCCATCCTGCCATGCTCGTCGTGCGGCCTGCCACGCTCCTAGTGCGAAAGGGGCTCTACGGTCAGGAGGGGCTCCAGTGCAGCCGAAAGGCGCGCCGGATCATGCACCCCTGGGCCGCGGAGCACGTCAGCGAGGTGAAGTTGCGCACCGACCTGTCGGCAGGCCGCCGCAAGGGTCCCGGTGTCCTCAACCGCTGCCGGATCGGCCAGCACCACATCGATGGGCATATCGGGCACGAGGTCCGCCCACGAGCGCAGATGCGCAGCCGCCGTGAAATCTTCCGTCTCGCCCCTCTGCGGGCCGGCATTCAAGATGAGGACCTTGCGTGCTGTGCTGCGGGCCAGCGACTCCCGAAGTGCAGGGATGCGGAGGTGAGGCAGGACGCTCGTGAACCACGAACCCGGGCCTAGCAGGATGACGTCAGCACCATCGGCCGCGTCGATCGCTTCAGGGCATGGCCGAGGTGCTGCGGGCTCGAGGCGGAGTTCCGATACGACACCGCGAGTCATCGTGAGCCGAGCCTGTCCTCGCACTTCGACGACGTGACCCTCGCTATCGACGACGTCGGCCACGACGAGGACGGGGTCAAGGCTGTTGGGGAAAACGCGACCACGGGCATCGAGCAACTGCCCGAGCCGATCGAGACCACCGACCACGTCCCCCATCTCCTGCCACAGGGCGACCAGAATCAGATTGCCGAGAGCATGGCCCTCCACATCGCCAGTGCCACCGAAACGATGCTGCAGCACCCGCAGCCACAGCCCCTGTCGATCCGAGTCGTCCCGCGGGTCACCCGAAAGGGCAGCGAGCGCCATCCGGAGATCCCCGGGCGGGGGTACACCGAGATGCTCACGGTGTCGGCCGCTAGAGCCCCCGTCATCGCCGGGGCCGACGATCGCTATGGGCTCCACTCCCAGCAGGCGCAACGCGCGCAGGGTCATGGCAAGGCCATGACCCCCGCCAAGGGCGACGACGCGTCGCCCCGACGCTGCCCATCTGGTCATTCGCGCCCTAGGTCCCGATGAACGACGAGAGTCTCCACTCCTTGCTTGACCAGACGTGCCGCGAGGTTCTCGCACAGAGCTACGCTGCGGTGTTTGCCTCCAGTGCACCCAACAGCGATCGTGACATAGCGCTTGCCCTCGCGCAGATAGCCATCGGCCATCAGGTCGAGAAGTCCCGCGGCACGGTCGAGGAAATCGCGTGCGGTGCCGATGGTGAGTACATAGTCATTCACGGCAGGGTCTAGGCCGGTCTGGTCTCGGAGTTCTGGTTCCCAGTGCGGATTAGGTAGGAATCGCGCATCCAGAACCACGTCGGCATCTACGGGAATGCCGTATTTGAAACCAAAACTCATGACCGTGGCACGAAGGCGCGCCTCATCGACCGTGAACGCTGCCTCGATTTTTCGGCGCAAATCGTGAACGTTCAGTGTTGTTGTGTCAATGACGAGGTCGGCGTCGCCGCGCAGGTCACGGAGCATGGCCCGTTCACGACGCAAACCATCGACCAGCCGCTCGCCAGCCTGCAACGGATGCGGGCGTCGACTGCTTTCGAAGCGGCGCACCAGGGACTCATCCGAAGCCTCGAGGAAAAGTATTCGGACGTCTAGGCCACGTTCTCGCAAAGCGCGGAGAGCCTCTTCGGCGTCGGCGAAGAATCGCCCCCCGCGAACGTCCACCACGACCGCCACGTGCGCGCTCGCCGAATCCTGTGCGAGCGCGGCCACCGTGTCCGGGATCAGCCGCGGCAGCAGATTGTCGACGACGAACCATCCCAGGTCCTCTAGGGCGCGGGCAGCGGTGGACCGACCCGCTCCGCTCATCCCCGTCACGAGCACGACCTCGGTGACACCGCTCATGCTTCTCCCTCCGGCGTTGCCAGCATCTCATCCGACCCGAGCGCCGAGCGGATTGCCTGGGCCAAAGCCGGGCCGATTCCGGGCACGGCTTGAAGCTCCTGCGTGCTGGCCTGTCGAACCTTGGCGACAGACCCGAACGCACGCAGGAGCGCTTTGGCCCTGCCCGGCCCCAGGCCGGGGACCGCGTCAAGAGCGCTGCCGCGCACCTGACCGCGTCGGGTCTTGCGTTGATGCGCCAGAGCGCGCCGATGCGCCTCATCGCGCAATCGTTGAAGCAGGTAAAGGCCCTCGCTCGTACGCGGAAGGATCACCGGCTCCAGATCCCCTGGTCGCCAGACCTCTTCCAGCCGCTTGGCCAGGCCGATCACGGGGACGTCGGATACCCCGCGGTCAGCCAAGGCACGCTGTGCTGCCTGAACCTGCGGCAACGCGCCATCGATCACGAGCAGCTGGGGCGGGTACGCGAAGGAGCGCGGGCGGCCGTCGTCCGTGGCCTCATCGCGTGGCCGAAATCGCCGATAGACCACCTCGTAGACGGCGCTCGTGTCGTCCCGCGCTCCCTCGTCGCTCACTGTGTAGCTGCGGTACTCCCCCGGCCGTGGCGCACCGTCCTCGAACACGACCAGCGATCCGACGACACCGGTTCCCCCGAGGTGCGAGATGTCGATGGCTTCGATGCGCAGCGGCGCCCGGTCCAGATCGAGGTACTCGCGGATTTCCTCCAGGGCCTTGCTCCGGGCGGTGAGGTCTCCTGACCGCCGAGCCTTGTGCAAGGCGAGGCGTTGGCCGGCATTCGTCGACACCGTCTGTTGAAGGTCCTTCTTGGCCCCGCGCTGCGGGACTCGGACAGATACCCGCGACCCCCGCCGCCAAGTCAACCACTGACGGACGTCATCGGGGATCTCCACCGGCGTGAGGATCTCTGGAGCCACCTCGTCCGCATCCTCGGCAAGCGCCACGAGCAATCGTCCCACCAACTCCGACTCTGACGCCTCGTCGGCGCGCTCCACGACATAACTGCGCTGACCGCGAATTCGTCCGTCTCGAACGTGGAAGACCTCGAACGCTGCCTCAAGCTCATCGACGGCCATGCCGACAACATCAGCATCCACGGACTCATCGAAGACAACGGAGTTGCGCTCCATCGCGCGCTCCAATGCGCCGAGATCATCGCGAAGACGAGCCGCGCGTTCATAGTCGAGTTCGGCCGCCGCCTCCTGCATCTCCTGCGCCAACCGTCGCTGAAAGGCGCGAGCCTGGCCGGCGAGGAATGCGCACAGAGCATCGGCGATCTGCCGATGTTCGGTCTCCGTGACGCGACCCACGCATGGAGCGGAGCACTTGCCGATATCAGCAAGGAGGCAGGGGCGCCCGGTGCGCTCCGCCCGCGCGAATACTCCGGAACTGCAGGTACGCACCGGGAAGACGCGCAACAGAGCATCGAGGGTGGCGCGGATGGCCCACGCGTGGGCATAGGGACCGAAATAGCGTGTCCCACGTCGTTTTGCCCCGCGTGTCACCAGAGCGCGAGGGTAGGCATCGCCCATCGTGATGGCGAGGTAGGGATATGACTTGTCATCGCGGTACTTCACATTGAAGCGGGGATCGAATTCCTTGATCCACGAGTACTCCAACTGAAGCGCCTCCACTTCACTGCCCACGACCACCCAGTCGAGGTCGGCGGCCTCGGCGACCATGGAACGGGTGCGTGGATGAAGTGTGCGGGGATCGGCGAAGTAGGAGATGAGACGGCTGCGTAGCGACTTGGCCTTGCCGACATAGATCACACGCCCGTCACGATCACGGAATCGATAAACCCCCGGGTCTTCCGGAATGCTCCCCGTCGGCGGACGAAACGAGTGGGCAGAGCTCACCGAGAATCCGCACGCATCACGCGAGGTACACGGTGCCGTCAACGACCGAGATGGCCACGGGGGGAAGACCCGTGGGGGACGGCCCGGAAATGAGGGCGCCGTCGTCTGCGGAAAACAGGGAGTTATGGCAGGGACACACGATCACGTTGTCCTCCACGCCAGCCATGAGACAGCCCTGGTGCGGACAGACGGCGGAGAAGCCGCGCACATCACCCTCGGCGAGTTGCGTCACGACGACCTTGGGCCCGTCGTAGACCACACCCCCAGAAACGGGAACCTGATCGACCGGGCCAAGGGGCTCACCGGTTGGCGTGGCCGATGACGAGCTTGAGGAGGAGTTCGAGGACGAACTCCCGGACGAACTCGACGATGATGTCGATGACGACGATGCGGTGGAGGAGGAAGCGGCGGAACTGGACGTGCTCTCAGCCGAATCTCCTCCGCCCCCGCACGCCGCTAGGGCAGCGGCGGCGCCGAGGGTGCCCGATGTGGCCAAGAATGCGCGTCGGTCAATATCCATGCCTGACAGGCTACGACGCCCGGCGCCCTCGGGCACGTCGCGGCCGCTGCGTGAGGCCTAGATGTCGGGCCAGAAACTCGCCGGTATGGCTGCCCGCCACGGCGGCCACGTCCTCTGGGGTGCCGGTGGCGACCACGGTGCCACCACCGGAGCCACCTTCGGGACCCATATCGATGATCCAGTCGGCGCTCTTGATGACGTCGAGGTTGTGCTCGATGACGATGACTGAATTGCCCTTATCGACCAGGCTCTGCAACACCCCGAGCAATTTACGGATGTCCTCGAAGTGCAGGCCGACTGTCCCATCCGGACATAGCCCAGACCTACGTCGACCAGGGTTCGCAAGTGACGGGCGATTGCCGGTACAGACTCGAAGAACTCCAACGCCTCCTCGATCGGCATGTCAAGGACTTCGGCGATCGTCTTCCCTTTGTAGTGCACCTCCAGGGTCTCGCGGTTGTAACGCGCACCGTGACACTCCTCGCACGGAACATAGACATCGGGCAGGAAGTTCATCTCGATGCGCAAGGTGCCGTCACCGGCGCACGCTTCGCAACGCCCGCCCTTGACGTTGAAGGAGAACCGCCCCTGCAGGTAACCGCGCACCTTGGCTTCGGGAGTCTCCGCGAACAGCTTGCGGATGTGGTCAAAGACGCCTGTGTAGGTCGCAGGATTGCTACGGGGGGTTCGGCCGATCGGGCTCTGGTCCACGTGCACGACCTTGTCCACGTGCTCCATTCCGGAGATCTTGCGATGTCGACCCGGCACGGTGCGGGCACCGTTGAGTTCTCGCGCCAAGGCGGCATAAAGGATGTCGTTGACCAACGTCGACTTCCCTGATCCACTCACGCCGGTGACGGCCACGAAAGCCCCAAGCGGAAGATCAACCGTGACGTCCTGGAGGTTGTGCTCGGCGGCTCCGCGAACGGTGAGTTGCCGCTTGGTATCGATGCCGCGTCGCACGAGCGGCGTCTCGATCGCGAGCCGACCATCGAGGTAGGCCCCTGTCATCGATTCGGTGGAGGCAAGGAGGTCTTCGACAGGTCCACTGACGACGATCTTGCCACCGTGCTCGCCGGCCCCGGGGCCGATATCGACGACCCAGTCGGCGGTCCGAATAGTGTCCTCGTCGTGCTCGACCACGATCAGCGTGTTGCCCAGGTCCCGTAGGCGCACGAGCGTGTCGATGAGCCGGGCGTTGTCTCGCTGATGCAGACCGATGCTCGGCTCGTCCAGGACGTAGAGCACACCGACTAGGCCCGATCCGATCTGGGTGGCCAGTCGGATCCGCTGCGCCTCCCCGCCGGCCAGCGTGGCCGCCGGACGGTCGAGCGAAAGGTAGTGCAATCCGACATCGGTAAGGAAGCGTAAGCGCTCATTAACCTCTTTGAGGACGCGCGCTGCGATCGTGGCGTCGCGATCGCTCAACTCAAGATCGGCGAGAAACGCGGCCGCCTCGCCAATCGGCATAGCCGCGATCTGCGCGATGGAGCGGTCGGCAATGGTCACCGCAAGACTGACCGGCTTCAGTCGGGCACCCGCACAGGCGTCGCATGGGACTTCGCGCATGTAGCCCGCGAAACGCTCTCGACTACTGTCGGTTTCGGCTTCAGCATGCCTTCGTTCGATATAGGGCACCACGCCCTCATACGTCGTGAAATAGCTACGCTGGCGGCCGTACCTGTTGCGGTATCGCACGTGCACCTCGGTGGGATGCCCATACAGCAGTGACTTGCGCGCCTTCGCCGGCAGCTTGCTCCACGGGGTATCCACGTCGAAACCCATGTCATCGGCCAAAGCCTCGACCAGGCGGGCGAAGTAGTCACTGACATGCCCGCCGGACCACGGTGCGATCGCACCCTCGCCCAGGGTGAGCGAGGGATCCGGGACGACGAGTTCGGGATCGACCTCCATCCTCGTGCCGAGGCCGCTGCACTCCGGGCAGGCGCCGAACGGTGAATTGAAGGAGAAGGACCGCGGCTCGAGTTGCTCGAAGGAGAGGTCGTCGGTGAGGCACGCCAGGTGCTCGCTGTAGGTGCGTTCACGGCCCGGATCGCCCTCTGGGAGATCGACCAGTTCCGCGATGACCAGGCCACCGGACAGCCGAAGTGCGGTTTCGACCGAGTCGGTGAGGCGCCGCTGGGAGGACGGCTTGGCCACCAGGCGATCGACCACCACCTCGATGGTGTGCTTCTCCTGCTTCTTCAGCGTCGGAGGCTCCTCGAGCGGGAAAACCACACCGTCGACGCGCACCCGTGCATAGCCCTGCGCCTGCAACTGCCGGAACAGGTCGGCGTATTCACCTTTGCGCTCTCGGACGATGGGGCTCAGAACCTGGAACCGTGTGCCTTCCGGCATCTCAAGGAGTCGATCGACGATCTGACTCGGCGTTTGCTGGGCGATGGGCTCACCGCACACGGGGCAGTGCGGCTTGCCGATTCGAGCGAAGAGCAGACGCAGGTAGTCGTAGACCTCGGTGATGGTGCCGACCGTGGATCGAGGGTTCCGTGACGTGGACTTCTGGTCGATCGATACCGCCGGCGACAGACCCTCGATGAAGTCCACGTCGGGCTTGTCCATCTGTCCGAGGAACTGGCGGGCGTACGCCGACAGACTCTCGACGTAGCGGCGCTGACCCTCGGCGAAGATCGTGTCGAACGCCAGGCTGGACTTGCCGGATCCGGACAGCCCGGTGAAGACGATCAGCGCGTCGCGGGGCAGGTCGAGCGAGACATCCTTGAGATTGTGCTCGCGGGCCCCGCGCACGATCAATCGGTCCGACACCGGGCCAGGCTAGCCGTAGGCTGTGACAGTGACATACACGGGAGACGTCCGGGTCGGTGGCCCGGCCGATGTACGCGAACTACCCGGGCTGGTGTTGTCCAAGTTGGCCGTGGGGCCCTATGACAACAACGCCTACCTGCTGCGCTGCCGGCAAACGGGCGAGCAGGTGCTCATCGACGCCGCGGCCGAGCCGGATGCCCTGCTCAGCCTCATCGGCGACGATGGGATCGAGGCAGTCATCACCACCCATCGCCATGCCGACCACTGGCAGGCCCTCGGCCCGGTCGTGGCAGCGACGGGCGCCACGACGGTCGCCGGTCGCCATGACGCCGAGGGCATCCCGGTGACCACCGACGTGCTCGTCGATGAGGGCGATGAGATCGCCTTCGGCTCCGTCGTGCTGCGGGCGATCCACCTCGTGGGCCACACCCCCGGTGCGATCGCCCTGCTTTACGACGACCCGGAAGGCCAACCGCATCTCTTCACCGGCGATTGCCTCTTCCCCGGCGGTGTCGGCAAGACGACCACCCCCGAGG
>JAYNIC010000008.1:0-16760 GCA_038108715.1 Candidatus Nanopelagicales bacterium
GCATCCACGCTTCTCGAAACGAACATGTACGTGTCCACGCCCCCGCTGCTCGGAATTTCCGCAGGACGCACGGGTACGACGGCCGCCCTCGTGTGGGGTCGATTCGAGGCCACGAGCGGCACGCGCACCTGGCGCTATGCGTTGGTGTCGGCGACGGCCGTTGGCCAAACGACCGACTTGGCCGCGGGAATGCCGAACTCTGCCCGCCCGGTAGGGGTCTGGGCCCGAGAGACGTTATGGGTGGCCGGTTCAACCTCGTCGGATGCGGTGTCGGTGTGGGGACGCGGCGCCACGAACGTTGATGAGTCCGTGGCGACTCCCGGACTGATCGTCAACTCCGTGTCTATGGCGCTCGAGGGCGACGACCACCTGCTCATGGGGTGGATGTCCCAGGACCCCGGTACCACCGTTGCCTTGAACGTGGCACAGCGCCTGCACAGCGAGTGGGCGAGTGGACCGGAACTGACGGGCGCGCGCGGGGGCGGTGTCGTCTCAGCGGCGCGGCCGACGCTGCTGTGGCAGCGCGCGGTGGGCAGCGCTGGTCGCGGCAATGTTGTCGTGACGTCGTACCGGGACGTTGCGCTAGGAGTTCCGGGTGTGCAGAAGCTGCGCGTCAAGAATGGGCCGACGGTGACGGTTCGCTGGCGGCCGCCGGCCGATCCTGCCGGGATCACCGGGTACGTCGTACAGGTGCGCAAGGGCAAGCAGCCGTGGCGGACACGCACGACCACCGACGCGGGTAATCCGGCGTACACCTTCCGCGCGACCGAGGGGGCGACCTATCGGGTGCGCGTGGCGGCGACCGGTGAGGGTGAGCGCGGTGCGTGGTCTGCGGTGAAGGGCGTCACTCTTCCGAAGAAGCCAAAGCCCCCTCGTCGCTAGCGGCGGTGGGTTCGCTCGACGGCGGTGCGGTGCTCTCCACATGACCGCAGGTGATGCAGACTCGCCGATCTCCCTCGGACTGATAGAGGTGTCCGAGCGCTGAGCATCCCGGGTTGCCTTCGAGTGATACCGACATGACGCCATCCTCCTCCACATCGCATGGTGAATTGGAGCTAAACGGCCGTGGCCAGTTCGGCCATGGCGGCCTCATCAAGATGCACCTCGGCGGCGGCGCAGTTCTCCCGCAGGTGGTCTGGTGATCCCGTCCCGGGAATCGGCAGCACCACCGGTGAGCGTTGGAGCAGCCAGGCCAGCGCCACCTGCGACGGCGTACATCCATGCCGCTGCGCGATGGAGGCCAGCGGACCGTCGGCGGCGGTGAGATCGCCCCGCCCGAGCGGGAACCAGGGGATGAAGCCGACGCTGTGCTCGGTGCAGTGATTGAGCAGCTCTTCGCTTTGGCGCTCGCCCGCGTGGAAAAGGTTCTGAACGCTGACGATCTCCATCACCTGCTGAGCCCGTTGCAACTCGGCGATCGCTACCTCGGATAGACCGACATGTCGGATGAGGCCCTCGTCCTGCATGTCCTTGATGACGCCGAACTGCTCGTCCTCGGGCACCTGCGGATCGATGCGGTGCAGTTGCCACAGGTCGATGCGCTCGACGCCGAGGCGACGCATCGACATCATCACGCACTGGCGCAGGTACTCCGGCCGGCCGACGGCTCGCCATTCATCGGGCCCGTGCCGGGTGAGACCGCCCTTGGTCGCGATGATCACGTCGCCGTACGGGTTGCCTGACTTCCCCGTGTGCAGGGCCTCGCGCAGGAGGTCTTCGCTGACAAAAGGCCCGTAGGAGTCGGCGGTGTCGATGAAGTCGACTCCGAGGTCGACCGCCTCGCGGACGACGCGGATGGCGGTGTCGTGGTCCGGCGGATCCCCCCAGATGCCAGCGCCGGTGATGCGCATGGCGCCGAAGCCGAGGCGGTAGACCGTCATGGGATCCGACGAACCGAGGGTGAACTGGCCGGAAGCGTGCACGGGTTTGGTCATGGGGCCATCTCACCATCTCGCCGTGGATCACGCGAGGTCCCTGTCGACTGCGGCAGGATGCTCCCGTGATCGATTGGGGTCTCGTCTCGTGCGGCCTGCGCGGCCATATCACCTATCGCCCCGACGAGCCCGAGTACGCCGAGCGACTGCGCGCGACGGCGGCCGCGGGCGAGGTGTGGCGGTGCCTGCGGTGCGGTGACTACGTCCCCGGTGACCCGGCGGGCTCAGGCCCAGCTGACCTCGCGCCAACCCCGACGCGGGGTAGGGCTTTGCGTCAGTTGATCATCCTGCGATTGCTCGCCGTACTCCGCGGGGTCGAGGGCTCGCTATGGCTGATCGTGGGGATTACCGCGATCGTCGTGCGTGCGCGGGTTCCGGAATTTATGGCGACCCTCAAGCAGGCTTTCCCCGCGTTAGAGCCCGTGACCCAGACCGTCGGCTGGAACATCGAGCGCTCCTGGCTCGCACGCACCGTCGATCGCTGGGGTGAGATCGGCCCGGACACTATCGCTCTCTTCGGGCTCGCCATCGCGACGTTGGGTGCCGTGAAGTGGCTTGAGGCGGTGGGACTGTGGCTGGCCAAGCGCTGGGGTGAGTATCTCTCCGTCGTCGCGACCGGTGCGTTCATCCCGCTCGAGATCTGGGAACTGATCGAGCACGTCACCGTCTTCAAGGTCGTCATCTTCGCCATCAACCTCGCGGCTGTGGTGTGGCTCATCGTCGCCAAGCGCCTCTTCGGCGTACGCGGAGGTCGGGCGGCGGAGGAGGCCGAGAACGAGGAAGTGTCGCTCCTGACGGTGGAGAAGGCGGCCGAGGTCGGCTGACCGGTCCACCTAACTGGTCGGCTGGCAGACTTGAGCCATGGCTGACGTCTACGCACCTGACCCCGACCGCTACGACGGGCGCATGCCCTACCGCCGCTGCGGCCGCAGCGGCCTCAAACTTCCTGCGGTCACCATCGGCTGCTGGCACAACTTTGGCGACGACACGCCCCTGGAGACGCAGCGCGACATCCTGCGCACGGCGTTCGATCTGGGCATCACACACTTCGACCTCGCCAACAACTATGGGCCGCCCTACGGCTCCGCCGAGGTCAACGTCGGCCGCATCCTCGCGGAGGATTTCGCCGGACTGCGCGATGAACTCATCATCTCCAGCAAGGCCGGCTGGGATATGTGGCCCGGCCCTTACGGAGACCTCGGCTCCCGCAAGTACATCCTCGCCTCGCTTGATCAATCGCTCGATCGGCTTGGCCTTGATTACGTCGACATCTTCTACCACCACCGGCCCGATCCCGAGACGCCGCTGGAGGAGTCGATGGGTGCGCTTGCTACCGCCGTGCACTCCGGCAAGGCGCTGTACGCCGGCATCTCGTCGTACTCACCGAGCCGCACTCGCGAGGCTGCGCGCATCCTGGGCGAGATGGGTGTGCCGCTGCTCATCCACCAGCCGTCGTACTCGATGTTCAACCGCTGGATCGAAGGTGACGGCCTGATCGACACCTGCGGCGACCTGGGCGTCGGCATGATCACCTTCAGTCCGCTGGCGCAGGGCATGCTCACCGATCGCTATGCGCAGGGCGTGCCGAAGGGTTCGCGCGCCGAGCAGGGCAAGTCCCTCGATCCGGTGATGGCCAACGAAGACAACCTCGCTCGCGTGCGCGGGCTCGCGGCGATCGCGGCCGAGCGCGGTCAGTCGCTCGCGCAGATGGCGGTGGGGTGGACCCTGCGCGATCCGCGAGTGACGTCGACCTTGCTGGGGGCGAGCAGTGCCCAGCAGTTGCGCGAGACCGCGGCAGCGGTGCAGAACACCGAGTTCAGCGACGCCGAGGTCGTGGCGATCGATGAGTTCGCGGTGGACGCCGGCATCGACCTGTGGCGCGAGCAGTCCCGCTTCGAGTAGGACTCAACGGGGCTGTCGACTCCTAGGCGCCGTTGGTGACACGGCGTACGACGTCGCCGGCGTTGGGCGCGCTAATGAGCAGTCGACGGAACTCCTCATCGCGCAACTCCAGGATCACTCCGGGCAGATTCTTGTACATCGCGGTGAAGTCGGTGCCGTAGCGATAGCGCATCCGGCCGAGCAGGATCACATGCGGGAGTCCGGTCCCGGGCATGCGCCAACCGCGAACATGGGGCCACAGGTCCGAGATGGCCCGGGCGTGCTCGATGTGATCCCACGGGACCGCAAAACTGCCGTGGACCCCCCCGATCTGCTCCAAGCGGTTGAGCTTCACCTCGAGCGCGTCGGGGGTGATCTCCAGCACGGCCATGTCCACAGCGTGCCACCACGTCCTGCGCACTGTCGCACCCACCTGACATGCTCGGGGCATGGCCTATCCGCCTCGCGCTCCGGTCCCGGTCGCGGTCCCACCTGCCCCATTGCCGGAGCGACCGTGGTCGGCCTCGGCCATCGAGGACTTCCTCGGCTGCCCGCTTCGCTACTGGTGGCGCAAGGTAGCCGGGTGGCAGACCCCCTCGACCGTGCCCATGGTGACTGGCCGCGCCGTGCACCTCGCGTTGGAGCACCTGCTCGAACTCCCCCCTGACGAGCGGCTGCCCGAGCGCGCCGACGTTTTCCTCGCCGAGGCCATCGCAAGCGAACTGGCCGAGGCCGGTCCGCACATCCCCGAGGGCGAGGTCACCACTGGCGCGCAGGCCGCGATGGCGGCGTACTGGCAGACCGAGGTTCCGGCCGATATCGAGGTGGCGCCGGACGGGCTGGAGATGACGGTCGAGGTGCCGCTTCGTGGATTGCCCTTCCTCGGCTACATCGATCGGGTGGCGGTCGTCGACACCGGCCTGCGCGTCACCGACTACAAGACCGGCGCCCCCAAGCCGCGCTACTGGTGGGGCTACTGGCGACAGCAGATGCTGTACGCCGCTGCGCTCGATGCGCTGGACTCCCCGGTTGCCGAGGTCGAACTGCTCTATCTCAAACAGCCGCGGGCCGTGACCCGTCCGGTCTATCCGGCCGCAGTCGGTCGTGCGCTCGCGGAGTTGGAGACCGCGCAGGAGCAGCGCGCCGCGATGGCCGAGGCCGATACCTGGGAGGCACGACCAGGGCCACTGTGCCGCTACTGCGACTTCGCCAGCGTCTGCCCAGCCCAGCGCGGCCGCGCCCCTGCGCCCGGTTCGGCCGAGAGCGATGCTCAGCTCATCGAGGTTGGACTCACCCGACGAGAACATGCCCCGACCGAGGGCGACCTGCTCGACATGCTCGATGACGAGGGCCGCTCATGATGACTCCTCGAGTCGACATCCCGGCCTGGCGACCGCCGTGGCCGGTCGATGTCAAGGAGCGCTTCATCCGGGTCAGCGCGGCACATCTGCGCGGTGACGAGCGGTGGGAGTGCGCCGAGCAGGTGGCTCTCAAGGCGCGTCCGGGCATCTATGCCAAGAGCCCGGACTCCGTGCGCGTGGCCTACCCGCCGTACCGCTCCTTCCCCCTGGGTCTGGTCCGCCAGGCGGCGTACGCCGTACTCGCCAAGGGATTCGACGCCGAAGCTGCACTAGCGCAGGCGCGCGATGCTCAGTCCTACGGCGACACCGTGGTGGCTGACGACACCATGCCGGTCGCGCAGGAGGGCCTGACCGGCTATCTCATCGCGGTCGAGCGACTGCGTGATGCTGGCGTGCTGTCCACTGAGTCTGTCGTGCGTGAATTCTTCGCGGTCGACGAGGCCGAGAGCGAATCCGTACGTGTCGAGTGGGCGGCGTGGGGCCTACTCCACGTCGATCCGGCCAGCGGCGAACGCGAGTTCCACATCCTCACGTGGGACAACGCTGGCCTACGCGCCCGGCCGGACTCCTACCTCGCCGTCTACGCACGAGTGGCAGCTGACGCGATGATGCATCACGAGGATCAGCGACACCGCGAACGCCGCGAGCCTGGACCGCATCAACCACCGCCGGCAACCCGCGTGCGTGTGCGCGAGATCGGCGTGCTCGATTCCACTGAACAACTGCTCATCGATGTCGCTCCGGACGACCTGCGTTCGGCATTCCCGGAGTTGGTGGCCCCGGCGTTGCCTGTGCTCGCCGGCGGCTCCTTCAACCCCGGCAGCCGCTGCGCGGAGTGCACGGCCCGCAACACCTGTCCGGCGCTCCCGCGCATGCCGGGAGTCTTTGGCGTCGCCGGATCCAGCACCTGGACCCGCGCGCTCGCACCGAATGACTTGACGGCAGCGCGGGTGTGCACCTGGCAGGTGCACCTGCAGCGCGAACTGTCATTGCCGCGGGCTCGACAGGAGACCACCGCCGCCATGTCACGCGGCTCCCATCTGCACGCCTGGCTCGAACATGCTCACGGTCGCTTCATCCCGTGCTCCGAATCAGATGTCCCCATGCCCGGGGACGGGATCGGCGAAGTCGCCGAGCGACTGGGCTGGACACCCGAGCAGTACGCCGCGCTGCGCCCCTACCTCGTGGCCCATCAACAGGGCTGCCCCCTACATGCCGACGACATCGCCGCGGTCCAACCGGAGCGCCCCCTTACCGCGTGGGACACCGATGCCGACGTCATCATCAGCACTCGCGCGGACCTCGTCCTCGACACCTCGGGCGGCATCGTCGTCCGCGAGACCAAGAGTCTGGCCGAGGCGCCTGAGGAATCCTCGACGGCGGAACTGCTTGAGCGCTATCCGCAGGTGGCCGTGACGCTATGCATGCTGGCCGACGGATTGGATCCGCTCACCGGAGTCGTGTCCGCATCGTCGACTCCCGCTGTCGTGCAGCTGGAGATGGTGTGGCCCGGCGGCCAGATCGTTCGCACGTTTGATGCTGCTGATCCAGAGGTAGTGCTTTGTGCCCGTGCGGTCGTCGCCGAGGCGGTCGACACCATCATCTACACCGAGCCGACGCCAAACGTCGGTCGCTGGTGCAATTGGTGTCCGGTCGCACGCTGGTGTACCGCTCGCAATGGCTCCGAACTGATCGAGATGGCCGAGGAAGAGCAGGCGGTACCAGATGGGAATGAGCCCTCGCGCGCGTCGCTGCTCGCCTACGCCGAGGACGTCTCCGGTGGCGAGGATGACCTGCCGTTCTAGCCAGGCGTCGGTTCCCCAGTCGGATGATGGACGATGACGGCCGTGGAGCGCCGAGTGCGCAGCGCGCGACCCCTCGATGCCGCCTCGACACTGCGCAACATTGGCCGCGGTCGCCATGACCACGCCGTACGCGTCGACGGCGCGATCGTCTGGTACGTCGCCCGCACTCCGGAGGGGGCGGTCACCTGCCGCCTCCATCAGGTCGACGAGCACGTCATCGACGCACAGATGTGGGGTGCGGGTGCCGCGTGGCAAGCCGAGCACCTGCCCGAACTCCTCGGTGATCGCGCGGATCTCCCACCTTTGCCGGAGCTGCACGATGTGGTGCACCAGGCACATCGACGCTTCCCCGGACTGCGTGTGCCGCGCACGCGCCGGGTTTTCGACGCTCTCGTGCCCGCCGTACTCGAGCAACGGGTCGTGGGAGTCGACGCGATCGCGTCCCGCCGTCAACTCATCGGTCGACTTGGCGAGCCAGCCCCCGGACCCGCACCGACCGGGATGCTCGTGCCGCCGCCGGCTCGCCAATGGGAGCTCGTCCCGTCCTGGGAGTGGCATCGCGCCGGCGTCGATCCCAACCGATCCCAGGCGATCGTTCGCGCGGCCGGCCGTGCGGCTCGTCTCGAGGAGACCGTCGACATGGATCGCGATGCGGCGTACGCGCGACTGACCGCGGTCCCCGGCATCGGCGAGTGGACCGCGGCGGAGACGGCGAAGATCGCCCTCGGTGACACCGATGCAGTGTCGGTGGGCGACTACCACCTCGGGCGATTCATCGTGTGGGCGTTGGCCGGTGACTCGAACGGTGACGACAATCGCATGCTCGAACTGCTCGAGCCGTACCGGCCAATGCGTCAACTGGTCGTCCGACTTCTCGAACTCACCGTCTCGATGCCACGCCGGGGGCATCGGGCGCCCCGCGTCGACCACCGCCGCAATTAACCGGTCGCGCCGTGCTCCCGGTCAGGCGCGCTTGGGAACGGTGATCCGAGGATTCCCACACCCCTGCACCAACACGGTGAGAGCTGACCGCTCATTGGCATCGATCGACAGGCGCCACCGGTACTTCACCGCGATCCAGTCGCTGACGTACGTGCATCGGTACGACGTTCGCGGGGGCAGCCACTCCGCCGGATCCTGATCCCCCTTCGATCGGTTGCTCGACGCCGTGACGGCGGTGAGGGAACGTCGGTAGGAGACGTCGTTGGCAAAGGCGCGACGGCGATCGGTTGTCCACGAGCGCGCGCCGGAGGCCCACGCTTCCGAGAGCGCGACCAGATGATCGATATCGAGCAGACTCGGATTCCGCACCGTCACGCCATCGAATGCTGAGAACCAGCGACCCGCTCCCACCTGACAACCAGCACCGACGGCGGGACCTGACTTCGCCTGACGGATGAGCACGACCTCCCGCGTGTCACAGCCGTCCTTGATGACGATCCAGTGTGGGAACAGTGTTCGGTCATAGCCGCTCGGGTTTTCGGCCGCGACGCGCAGCGCCTTCAGCAGGTACGACGTACTCCGCTTCTTCGCTTCGGCTGCTTGTGCGCTCACCACGATTGACGCGCAGGCCATCAGGCCGGCCACTGCCACGGCCGTGACGCGACGCCACACAACACTTCCCCGTGCATCCCCCATGTGACGACCTTAGTCCCGGCTACTCGGCCGGTTTGCCCGATAGCGTGCACACGAGCGAGAGGAGACGCTATGCCGGAGCACGTCATCGAGATGACCGGTCTGCGGAAATCGTTCGGCAGGTTCGAGGCATTGCGCGGTGTCGATCTTGTGGTCGAGCGCGGGGAAGTGCACGGCTTCCTCGGTCCGAACGGCGCGGGCAAGTCCACCACCATCCGTGTCCTGCTTGGTCTGCTCAAGGCCAATGGTGGCAGCGTCGAACTCCTCGGCGGTGATCCGTGGCGCGATGTCGTGGCGCTGCATCGGCGACTCGCCTACGTCCCCGGAGATGTTTCGCTATGGCCCTCCATGACCGGCGGCCAGGCCATCGACCTGCTCGGCTCTCTGCGCGGTGGACTCGACGAGGCGCGCCGTGCGGATCTCATCGAGCGCTTCGAGTTGGACCCCTCAAAACGCAGTCGGCAGTACTCCAAGGGCAATCGGCAGAAGGTCGCGCTCATCGCGGCGCTGTCATCGAATGTCGAACTCCTCATCTTGGATGAGCCCACCTCTGGGCTGGATCCACTGATGGAGAACGTCTTTCAAGAGGAGCTCGCCAACGCGAAGGGGCGCGGCGCCACCGTGCTGCTTTCCAGCCACATCATGAGTGAGTTGGAGACGCTCGCGGATCGGCTCAGCATCATTCGTGACGGTGTCATTGTCGAGTCTGGATCGCTGGCGGATCTGCGTGGCCGTGCGCACACGACCATTCACGCCACTCTCCAGCGCGTACCCGATCTCGCGAGCACCCCATTGCTCGCCGACGCGCACGTTGAGGGCGATCGCCTCATCGCCACGGTGGATTCCACACGCATCGGTGACGCGATGACCGAGCTCACCCCTTACGGCATCACCGCGCTGACTGTCGAGCCACCGTCCCTGGAGAGCCTCTTCCTACGCCTGTACGACGCGGATCAGGGGCAGGCGTCCTGATCATGCAATCCAACCTCACCGGTACGCCGATCCTGCTGCGGGCCACGCTGCATCACGACGGGCGGCTGTACGCACCCTGGGTCGTGCTCGTGACGGCTCTGTCGTCGTCGTCGGTGCTCGTCTATCCGTGGGTGTTCCCGACCGAAGCCGATCGGCAGCAACTTGCGGCGGCGATCGGCTCGAATCCGGCACTGGGCCTCGTCTTCGGTCCCGCCAACAACCTGCTTACGGTCGACGGATTCAACACATGGCGAAGTCTCGCCCTCGGTGGCTTCCTCGCAGCGCTCGGCGCCATCTTGGCCGTTACCCGCGCGACGCGCGCCCAGGAGGATTCGGGGCAGGCCGAGTTGCTCGCGGCGGGCGTCCTGGGCCGGGGCAGTCGACTCATGACGGCCGTGGCCTTGGGCGTCATCGGCTCGACGATCCTGGGCACGGTTGCATTCCTGGTCACCCTGCTGTTTGGCGGCGGCTTCGCCGATACGGCTCTGCTGTGTGCGACGTTCATCGTCACCGGCTGGATGTTCACCGGGGTTGCGGCGGTCACCGCACAACTCGGCTCCGACGCTCGCGCGGCGAACTCCATGGCGGTCGGCACGCTCGGTGTGCTGTTCCTCTTGCGCGGCTTGGCCTACGCCGTAGAAGCCCCGATCTGGACGGTGTGGATCAACCCCCTTGGGTGGATGACCCAGACCGAGCCGGCCTACTCCAACACCTGGTGGCCACTCCTACTCGCGGTGGCTCTCGCTCTCGGGTTACTCCTCGCGGCCTTCACCCTGCAATCGCGACGTGACTTCGGCCAGGGTGCCATCCCCTCCCGTCCGGGTCCGGCGCGCGGTCGCACGCGCAGCACTCTGGGTCTCGCTCTTGTGCTGAACCGCGGCCCCTTCATCGTCTGGACGCTCGCGGCCATCTTCATGGGCACGGCATTCGGACGACTGGCGACCAGTGTCAGCGACATCTTGTCGTCTGTCGGTGGAGCCCAGCAGGTGTTGGCGCCAGGCGCAAACTCGCCGCAGGCGTTGATCGACACCTTTTTGGTCACGATCCTGAGCCTGATCGGCATCGTGCTCGCCATCCCCGGCGTACTGGCGATGGTCAAGGTGCGTAGCGAGGAACTCAATGACCGCGTGGAGCCGGTACTCGCAGGCGCAGTCGCACGTCCGCGGTACTTCGCGGGCAATGTCGTCCTAGCAATGCTGGCACCGTCGGTGTTCGTGTTGATTGCCGGGAGCCTGGTCGCCTGGCAGGTGGCGAGCGCCGATCTCGGCGTGAGTTTTGGCCAGGCACTCGGCCAGGCGGTAGCCGTCGTACCGGCAGTCTGGACGATCGTTGCTGTGTCCGTGGCCGTTGTCGGTGCTCGACCGCGCGCCCTCCTGGCGTCTTGGGTGGGCGTCGTGGCATCGTTCGCCCTCACCCTGCTTGGCCCTACGTTCGGACTCGACGACTGGGTGCTGGGGATCAGCCCGTTCTGGCATGTGCCTGTAGTCACCGAGTCAACTCCGGACTACAGCGGGCTGCTGTGGATCAGCCTTTTCACTGTTGGCTTCCTCGCGGTCGGCTTCGCCGGATTCCGTCGACGCGACATAGCGACCTAGCGTCGGTGAGTTATCTCGGCTGCACCAGCACGTTCTGCGCGATGCGGCCGATCGGGCCGTCGGCGCCGTGCACGACCGCGCTACTCATCGCGATGCCGTCGTGACCAATGGAGGTCTCCGCCTGAATACCGATCCACGTATCGCTGGGTGGTTCGAAGAGGTAGACCGCCAGGTCAGTGTTGAGGAAAGTCCAGAACTGCGTATCGAGGCGCGCTCCGATTCCGTTTGCGACATCGGCGATCGCCAACACCCGCTGCAGTGGCGTGGGTGCCTCGCCCGCGACGATGGGCTGAGCCAGGCGCAACCAGGCCACGGTGGGCACACCGGGCTGGCCGACGGGTCCGTCGACATGCCATTCGAGCGCTCCGACAAAGCCCAACCGCCAACTGTCGAGGAATCCCGTGTCGGTAGATCCGGTGATGTTCGGCAGCGGCAGCCCTGGGTCAGCGTGATGGGCGACGTGTTGAGTCGATCGTGTCGCGAGCGACCAAGCCCGTGCCGCGGCCACCGGGCGCCACTCCCCGGGGCTTGTCTCGGCCTCGACCTCGGCGGCGAGCAGCTCAATGCGTCGCCCTGGCCGTTGCACCCATGACCGCACCCGCATGGTGGACAGTGGCACGGCGCCGAGGATTTCGACGGTGACGCGGCTGATCCGTGAGCCGTCGTGGACATGCTGCTCCATCGCGCGGGTGAGCAGAGCGCTCACCGGACCACCGTGCTGCATATTCGGGCCCCAGCCACTGCCCGCGTGGGAGGTGGGTTCGAAAACCTCGTAGCCGTCGAGGTCAACCTTGAGCGGCACGTAGCAGCCCACCTCGTTCTCGCTCATGCTCTCGACCCTAGTTGGCGTGCGATTGCTCGAGACGCTGAGCCGACACCTCCTGCGCCACGCGGGCAAAGTGTTCGGCTGCAGGGGAGTTGCGCGCGCCACCGGGCATAGCGAGCAGGATGGTGCGCGACGGCATGGGTGGGTCCGTCGGCATGACCATCACCTCGGGGTCGTTCAATTGGATGGCCAACTGCGGCATGATCGCTGCGCCCAGGCCGTTGCGGACCATGGCCTGCATGGCGCCGTTGTCGTTGGTACGGAAGACATAGCGGGGAGCCATGCCGTGACTACGAATGCCCTCTTCGACGTACGACTGCGAACTTCCGTGGTGCTCGCCGATCAGTCCGATATCCATAACGTCACGCAACGACGCACTGTTCATGTCATCGAAGCCGACGTTGCGCGGCACGACGACCAGCAGTGGATCGATACCGAGCTCGATGACCTGGAGGTCGGGGTTGCTCACCGGGCCGGCGACGAAGGCGAGGTCAAGCTGACCCTGCTGCACGCCGACCAGCAACTCCTCGTTCTCATCCTCTTCAACCGCTCGCATCTGCAGGTCGGGGATCTCGGTTCGCATGCGCCCCACGATCTGGGGCAGCAACTCCACCGAAACGCTTTGAAAAGTGCCGATGGTGAGTCGGCCGCCAGTCCCGGCGCCGGTCTGCATTGTCTCGTCGAGGGCGCGGTCGAGTCGGTCGAGGATGTCGCGGGCGTGCCGGAGCATGACGCGGCCAACGGGGGTCAGCAGAACCGGGCGGGGACCGCCTGGACGATCGAACACGGGGGTACCGACGACCGCCTCCAATGCGGCGATCTGCTGGCTGATCGCGGCCTGGGAGTAACCGAGCAGATCCGCGGCACCTCGGAAGGTGCCCTCCTCGGCCACGGCGACGAGGGCTTCGAGGTGGCGGACCTCAGGACGGGGAGGGGCGAAGGACACAAACATAAGCATAAGCGTTCGACACGATGATTTTTCATCGTTTTACACGATTGCCAATGTCGTCGTAATGTCGTAGTACGCCATCACGGCGACGTGATCCGGCCGCCGAGGCGGCACCGGAGAGAAGAAGGAGAATTGCCATGGGCCTCACCCGCGTTTCGCTCGAGGGCCTGTCCCGCCGGGTGGCGGGCGCAGGCTTCACGGCTCTCACCTCGGCCGATCTGGCCACCCTGTCCGAGACGGCCAATGCCATTGGCGTGTCCCCGATCCTGGTCGACGTCCTCAACGATGCCGAAGAGACCGAGGTCGTTCGCGAGCGCGCCTTCGTGCTGGTGTCCTGCGCGATCTCCGGCGCGGTGCGCAGCGAGCACGCCCTCGCCGCCTGACCTACGACTGATCCGAAGCCCACCGAGCCGGCTCGGTGGGCTTCGTCATGCCACGGCCATTTTCCGTTCGGGGTTGTCATTGACGGGATCTCCCGTAGTGTCGCAATCGTCCCCGGGGGGTGTAGGTGCGCCGGATGCTGCGAGTGTTGGCCGTAGGCGTTGTCGTCATGGTGGCGATGCCTGCTCCGGTCGCCCTTGCCACGCCCACCCCGGCCACGAAGGAGCCGCAGCCGACGGTCTACGTCCTCGGTGACTCACTCCACGACCCTGATCTTGGGCCGCACAGCACCAATCCCTATCTGGCGAAGCGGGTGTCGAAACTCGGCCTGGCCTACGAGGTGCACGCCAAGGGCGAGAAGGGAGTCAGTTGGGGACTTGAGCAGGTGCGTCTCTACCCTCCACCCGCCGGAGCGATCGTGGTCGTCGCGCTTGGCACGAATGACGTGCACGACCCGAAGGGCTTCCGATCGACGTACAAGAAGTTGATGGCCGAGCTCGCCGACCACGAGGTGCTCTGGGTCAACCTGCACATCTCCGCGGCCTACCGACCTGCCCATGGTCTTGATCGCCCACTCAATGTTTTCCTGGACAAGCAGGCGGCCAAGCGAGAGAACCTGCACGTACTGGATTGGCGCGGCTATCGGCGCCGGAATGCGATCCCCTCATCAGACGGTCTGCACTACTTCGATGACGGCTACCGCCAGCGGGCTAAATTCATCGCGGCAGGCATTGAACGCAGGCTCCTTCCGGACGTGGCAGACGTCGCTATCGGGTAGGCAGGGACCCGGCTGCTGTGAGTTCCCCGATGTAGCCGTCAGGTCGCACCCGAGCCCGGGTCCCCGTCGGGACCGCCCAGTCGCGTACGACGACGGCTGCTTCAGCGCCCACGTCGGCGACGATGTCGAACCACCCGGTCGTCGACCGCCATGCGGCAGCGATCTCGCTACTCGTCCCGACCGCGAAGTCGCCAGGGCGCACACCCGCGACTGCGGCTCCCGCGCTCAGGGGCGAGTCGGGGTAGGCGATCGTCAGTTCCATCGCCTGGCGGAGGAATTCCCGACGCAGGAGCGGAACGGATGTCACGGTCTTGATCAGTCCGCTGCGGGCAATCGCCCGTGGGCCGGTCCAGGACATGGCCCGGGTCTGATTGCTCGTCGAACGGATCACCGCTGCCGCCACCGGATGGCGTTCAAGGTCGTACGTGTCGAGTAGTCCAGCAGGGGCCGTGCCCAAGATCTCTTCAGCGAGTTTCCAGCCGAGGTTGGCGGCGTCTTGCAGTCCCGTGTTCATCCCATGTCCGCCGATTGGGGAGTGAATGTGCGCGGCATCTCCGGCGAGGAAGACCCGACCGTGCCGATAGGAAGACACCTGGCCGTGCTTGACTTCGAAGGGGGTGAGCCACCGCCATCGCGTTACCGTTGATCGACCTCCGGTGATCTCGGTCAATCGACGTTGCACCGCCGACTCGTCGGCGGTCAGCCCGTCATCGGCCGGCAGCACGAGCCTCATGCGGGGTTCCCTGAGGGGGAATGTGACAAGGGCGAGTCCGCCGTCCGGAGCGAACGTCGCACACATGGCGTCTCGGGGGAGGTCTGTGTCCAGGTCGGCGTCGACAATGACGAATTGCATGCCGTGGAAATCACCTGTGAGGTTGGCGCCGACACCTCGGCGAACCGAACTGTGCGCGCCATCGCAGCCCACCACGTAATCGGCGTGGATGCTCTCCCCTTCCATGAGGTCGACGGCCACAGAATCAGTTGTTTGCGTAACGCCGCGCACGGTGACACCCCTCTCGGGGGCAACTCCATGGACCGCACAGGCGCGTGTGAGTAACGCCTCGAAATCAGGCTGTGCGATGTCGAGCACGAAGGGATAGCGCGTGGGGGCAGGGGCCAGATCGACCGTGAGGTGGCGCCGTTTCGTTTGCATGCGCACGCTCGTGATGACGGCCCCCTCCGCGATGGCCTCATCTGCGAGCCCGAGCGAGTCCAGCAACTCAAGTGTCCGGGCGTGGACGCCTACCGCGCGGGATTCCGTTGTCGGTTCCACGCGTTGGTCCACCAGGCGAACCGAGATGCCACGGCGAGCCAATTGCAGCGTCGTCATCAGGCCAACGGGCCCAGCGCCAACGACGACCACAGACATAGCGGCACCGTAGCCCCTCGGCTCAACTCATATGAGCGGGTGACGGGATCCGTCGCGTTGCTCCTCCCGATTCCGGGGGGAGTCCGCGAAGGCGGGTGTTCTCGCGGGCACGTTGGACAACACCACCATCGCGAATGTCACAGTGGCGGGCACTGTCTCGAATACGGGTGGTGACTACACCGGCGGTATCGCCGGCCGCGCCATCAACAACTCCACCCTCACCAACGCCACCGCCACCGGCACCGTCGACGGGGTCAAAGCCACCTACAAGTGGAACCGGCCCTGGCCATTGAAGGACAAAACCTACAAGGGCGGCGGACAAAACATCGGCAGCATCGTCGGACTCACCACCGGCACCAGCACCATCAACTGACAGGTAGCACAACCCGTGCCCCGCAGCCTTGATAGGGAAGGATGCGGGGCACGGGACTGTGTGTGCTGGGGCTTGGCCAGTCTCGGGTGGGTACGACGTGGTGGTGTTCGTCTCTGGCTGATTCAGCCCATTCTCGCCGACGTGACAGTCCGGATGGTATTGGGCATATCGTCGGGAATGGTGCAGGCAGCGTTACGGAAATACACCGATGTGCGCTTGTCGCCTGGCTGGACAATCATGCCGGCAAACGACGAGGAGTCTTTCGTGGCTTCCCCAACTTGTTTGCCCAAATTCGCGCAAGCCTTGACGTCAACAAAATCGGGTTTGTCTGGGATATTGCGGAATTCAACTGCGACCGCCGCGAACGCGAGTACACCGGTCGAAAACAACAGCGCAGCGCCAAACAGTGCGAGCAAGCCATCGGCAGCAACGAAGAGTGCGAGGCCAACCGCCCCCATCAGTGCTATGGATCCCAAGATAAGCATGAGCCAATCGCCGTAGCCCAAATTGGCGATGGCGTTGTCGAATTTAGTTTGGATCGCGAAGACGCAGCCGTTCTTTGCGGAGTGCTTGGCCCAGCGGTCCTTCTTGGCCTTCGGCATGTTCGGGTTCGCGAGCAGAGCGTTATAGCCGGTGATTTGCTGTTTGATGTAGATGGTCCATTCCGAGCCTGGTGTCATGTAGGACGCCGGTGCCGGATCAACCTTCGAGCAACTCTTGCCACCCAAACCGGCGGACCAGTCGGGGATGTACTTTGAGCACTTCCCGACACATTTTTGCTTTTCGATCAAAATACTGAGGGGCAATGATTCAGTCGCCGAGGAGCGAGATTTGGCAACGGGCAGGATGTAAATCAGCTTTACCGATGACCCCTCGTCACCAGGCTGGGCCTTATTCCCGC
>JAYNIC010000008.1:16770-22423 GCA_038108715.1 Candidatus Nanopelagicales bacterium
TCGCTGTCGGGCAGGCATCCGATGTGCTCGTACCGCATCCGTTCGCGGTATTCACGTTCGTAGTCATGTAGACGTTAATGTCGTTTTTCGACAGTGAGTCCATGATGTTCACAACGTTCACATACATCAACGGCATGCCATTTACGACCTGTGAGGCTCCCACCATGGCTGAACGTGCCTGGCGAACAGAGGACTTCGCGATGTACTTCCACCGGAACACGTACATGCCTGCTGGCGCGACGGTCTTCACCGCGAACTTGCCACGGTTATCCACGTCGGCGCGAGAGACCGTTTCCCATTCCCCGACCTCGCCGTCAAGGCTGATCGTGGCGCGTTGAATCGCCACGGCGGCACCTTCAGCGCGAACAGACGCATCGACGGTGCCCTTAAATTTGATGTCCTCTTCCATTCGCACCACAAATTGCGTCTCAGATGGGCACGATGCCTTTGGCAGATCGCACGACATCTCCAAAAATCCCATCTTCTTCGGATCCGTGATCCGCACCTGCACGCTCGAATCGGCACCACCAGCCGGGCCCACCGCAGCGCTGTTTACCGGCAGATACCCCGCCGCATCAGCAGGCTCGGATGTTTCCGCAGATTCCTCATTCCGCGCAGCTGCCATGGTCCGCAACGCTTCCTGCGAGCGCTCCTGCACCGCTGTCCTTGCGGTGGCCTGACGCTTCTCGACTTCCGACCGGATCTCATCTGCCCGAGCGGGCGACATCGGCGACATCAGGGCACCGACCAGCGCCATCACCACAGCCATCAAACAAAGTTTCATCGCGCGTTCCTCCCCTTTGGTTGCCGTACGGTACATATAAGCGCAAGCAAGGAAGAATACCGATGTTGATTTCCCCCCGGATAACTCCGGGGATTCCTGTCGCATCTGCGGTGGCCGTTCTTGGAACTCATCCCATCCTGCCGCGGCAGGGATGCTTCCTTTGGACGCAATTCTTCACCGGCGCAGGTTTCGGGAACTCCAAAAACGTTCCCCAAATTCGTGCCCTTGATTCCTCCCCCCGCCTTCCCAGACGGGGCTTCCAGCCGCCGACATGGTGAACCTCACCGCCCTGCGGCTTGCGCCTTTAGGACGGGGGTTTCTTCCGGAGCTTCGCTAACGGGCTCGCTCGCTTCGCGAGCGGGTGACGGGAATCGAACCCGCGCTGTCAGCTTGGGAAGCTGATGTTCTGCCATTGAACTACACCCGCGATGGTGCTTCGCCGATTATGCCAGCCGATCAGGCCAGTGCTTCGGCCGGTTGCCGGGCCGTGAGAGCCGCTTCGAAGCTGAGCCACAGCCAGCCGTGCGCCCAAATTGCTGCGACGGCTCGGTCCGCTACTGCTCGCTCGCCCAGGTCGGTCGACCCCACCGCCTCCATCGTGCGTGGAACGATCGAATCGAATGTCAGATCATGCGCCGCACTCTCGCCAGCGAGAATCGATCGCACGAGCGCCCACTCCCGCGATACGGCCTCACAGTCCTGCCGGATCGGCTCCATCAGTGCTGGCGCGACGTCCTTCAACGCAGGTCCGTCCCCCGCCCAAGTCGAGACTAGGCTTCCGGTCACCGCGAGCGTGCGCAGGTCGTCAATGAGCCGCTCCCACATCCCGGCACGCTCGATCTGTCGCGGATCATGCGAGCCCAACTCCACCTCGACAACTTCGCTGGCGCGCGCCATGGCCGCCTGCAGCTGCTTGATATCCGGTGGCCGGCCGTCGTACTTGGCGCCGTGGAAGAACTCACCGAATGCCTCCTGCAGCACCAGCCGAGCCCGATCGATGGCGTCGAGCACGTTCGCCTTCAGTCCCGCGACGACTCCACGCGGCCAGAGCAGGAACGCCGTCGCCAGGCTGATCCCGGCACCGATGGCGATGTCGAGCACGCGATCGGTTGCTGTCGACAGGTCCGGTGGCCACGCCACGATGCTGAATACGAGTACGACGTAGAGCGAGAAGACGCCCTGGGCAAGGGCGAAGGGAGCCGTTCCTTGGAAGTACACCGAGAGGAAGGCCGTGATCAAAAAGGCGACGACCATGCCCGGTTCATCGCCGGTGAACAGCAGCAGTAGGCCGGCCCCGACGAGTGCGCCGCCAAAGGTGCCACCCACGGCGAGGAGCGCGGTGCGCAATGTGCCGAGGCTGTCCTGACGCAGCGTGGCGATGACCCCAAGGAGCACCCAGAAGCCGTGTGCCAACCCGAGAATCTCGACGACACCGGCCGCGATGGCCATCGCGACCCCGGTGCGAAGTGCGGTGCGCATCCAGGGCGACTTCGTCGTGAACTGTGTTCGTAGAGCCGCCCACGGCTGGTAGTCGGGTGGCTCGGGCACGGTGTGCGTGCCTGTGTCGAAAGTCTCGGCCGGCAAGCCTAGGAAACGACGTACCAGGATCGACAGGCGCACCGCCGAAATGCCGAGTGCGCGGTCGGGGAAGGCGTGGGCGATCCGACGCAGATCGCCCTCGAGGGACTCCGGAGTGGAGTCCTGCAGACATTGGACCGCGACGTCCCACTCGGCGGCCCATGCTTGCGCGAGTGCCGCCCCCGTTGGTTCGGTGATGGCATCGCCCTGGAGCCCGTCGGCGATGCTGTCGAGGCACGCGATGGTCTTGTGAATGGACTCGGTATTGCCGGGCAGGTCACTTACGGGCGTGGGCGTTTCGGCCGTACGTCGGGTCGCCGTGAGCAGGGCTTGAAGGTTGCCGACGAGGCTCAACAGAGCGCGGTCGGCGCGACGAAGACCCGTTGAACGAAAGGGATTGCCGAGGTAGGAGGAGCGCAGTGCGTGGAGTGCACCGTCCAGCGCGAGCAGATCATGTGGGTGACCGGCCAGTCGGTTTCGCTCGTGCTCAGCGAGGGTGCGCATCGCGAGCACACAGGCCGCGCGTACGTGTGCCGGTGTCCGCCGCGGGAAGACAAAGAGCGTGATTGGGATGGCGATGACCACAGCGACTGCGTAGCCCTGGAGCATCGCAGGCAGTTGATCCGTTGAAGTGGCCACCATGACGGTGACCACGAAGACGACCGTGAGGGCGGGAGCCGCGTTGGCGAAGGCGCCGCGCAGCACGACGATGTAGGCGAGTGTCCCGGTGACGAGGAAGGTGACCACCACCACACGCCAGACGACACCGGCGGCGAGCGTGCCGACGGTGATAAGGATGACTCCCGCGATACCGGTGGAGATCAGTGCGACGAAGCGCCGTCCCAATGTGCCGCCGAAATCCGCAAAGGCCAAAAGCGCGAATACTCCGAATGCTGCTAGCACGATGCCGGGCGACCCCGGCAGGAGCCACAGGGCGGCCGCCACCGCACTGGCAGTGCCAAGAGTCGTTCGGACGGCACGACGCAGGGCAACATGCCCGGGGTCTTCAAAGGGCCACCGCACGCTTCGACCATATCGGGGTATCTAGGGTGAGGGTGTGAGCTCCGAGAGTCCCCGGCAGCGTGACGACGGGCGCGAGATCCTTCCGGTCCTGCGCCTGTCCGATGTTTTGCTGCAGCGCCCGGCTGCTTTCAAATCGCCATGGCAGGCGCTGCGCATCGCTGTCGCGGTCACGGTGTCCTGGGCAGTGGGGGCATGGATCTCGCCGAGCACCTTTGGCATCTTCGCCCCCCTCACGACGCTCATGGTGATCGGCGCGTCGCCTTGGAGTGCGCTCGGCCTATCGGTGCAGCGCATCCTTGGTACGGCGGGCGGCGTACTCGCGGCCTCCGTGTGGGTCAACTGGGTCGGCATCTCCTGGTGGTCGGTGCTTATCGCGATGGCGGTGTCCTTGCTCGTTGCGAGTCGACTGCCGATGTCGCTGGGCGGACAGTTCCAGATCCCGGTCGCGGTCCTTTTCGTCTTCGCACTCGGTCCAGGCTCCTGGGACCGGGATCTTTGGCGCATCATCGACGTGGTCATCGGCGGAGTCATCGGCATCCTCGCCGTGTATTTGCCTCCGTCTCGCCCGAAGCCGGAGAAGTTCGACGCGGCATTGCAGGCCTATCGCGAGGACATCTGCGGGCTGCTGGCGACCGTTGCGGTTGAGTGTGGCTCGCACAGCACGCCGATTCCGGCCGGAACGAGCCACGGCTTCGTCTCGCAAAGCAGAGGTCTGCGAAGCGCCGCTGAGAAGGCCCGAAGTGAATTGGTGAGCCTTGCCGAGAGTCACGCCTTTAACCCGCGCGGCCGACACCTGCGGGCAGACCTCGAGGACGACGCCATCCGCCTGCGGCGTCTATCGGGAATGGGCGTGCAGATCCGCGGAATCGCCGGCGCGGCCAACCTCCAATACGACCGGATCGGTGACCTGCCGGCCCTAAGCGCGCAGCGTTTCGCCAGCCTCATGGGCGACCTCGAGGGGCTCGCCCGCGCCGCGCTCGGAGAGACGGGGGCCCCCGTACGGTCCGCATCGGCTGCTGAGGTCGATGCGTTGGCAGCAGCCTTGGACACCCGCCTTCGTCGTATCGCCGATGAACTCGCCGCCGACCACCCCGGCCACGTGCTGGAGTCCGTCGCCCTCCTGGGTCGAATCCAGTACGTCGTACGCCAGATGGTGGGCTTCGGGCGCATCTCTACCGGTGAGGACGAGGAGGAGGAGGCGCTGCCGGGCATGGTTCGGTAGCCTCGGCGCGTGCTGCTTTCTGATCGCGATCTGCGGGCCGAACTCGATGCCGGACGTGTGGGCCTCGACCCGTATGACCCAGCCATGATCCAGCCCTCCAGCGTCGATGTGCGCCTCGACCGCTATTTCCGTGTGTTCGAGAACCATCGCTACCCGCATATCGATCCTGCGGAGGAGCAGCCTGATCTCACCCGCGAGGTGGAGACCGGCGCCGATGAGGCCTTCATCCTGCATCCGGGCGAGTTCGTGCTGGCTTCGACGTACGAGGTCGTCACACTTCCAGATGACATAGCTGGTCGCCTCGAGGGCAAGTCCTCACTCGGTCGTCTTGGTCTGTTGACTCATTCCACCGCAGGCTTCATCGATCCGGGCTTCTCCGGCCACGTGACGCTGGAGCTCTCCAACGTGGCCACCTTGCCCATCAAGCTGTGGCCGGGCATGAAGATCGGCCAACTGTGCCTGTTCCGCCTGTCGTCGCCTGCGGAACATCCCTATGGGTCAAGCGTCTATGGATCGCGCTATCAAGATCAGCGCGGTCCTACGCCGAGCCGCTCTTTCGCCAACTTCCACGTCACACCGCTGGGTGAGTAGTGAGCGAGGACCTCGAGGTCTTCACCTACGCAGAGTTCGGCGAGGGCATCACGTGGTTGTCGCAGCGCCTCATTGATGACGATTGGCTGCCGGACTGCATTCTCGGCGTCGTGCGCGGTGGCCTGTTTGTTGCGGCAGGAATTGCTTACGCGCTGGACATCAAGGATGTCCGTCACGTGAACGTGGAGTTCTACACCGGCGCTGGCGAGACATTGCCTGAGCCGGTGCTTATTGGCCAGGAGCCCTACCTTGCCGATCTCGGTGGTCGACGAGTCCTTGTCGCTGACGATGTGGCCGACACCGGTGCGACCTTGCACTTCGTCCGTGCGCTGCTGCCTGAGGATGCCGACGTGCGTGTCGCGGTGCTCTATGGCAAGCCATCATCGACGTACCCGCCGGACCTGGCATGGCGCACCACCGCGCGGTGGATCAGGTTCCCATGGATCCAGGTGCCC
>JAYNIC010000009.1:0-3206 GCA_038108715.1 Candidatus Nanopelagicales bacterium
CGCCGAGTCCGAGCAACTCCCGATCGAGAAATCCGCCCCGAGCACGTACGTCATCACGCTGCCCGGCGTACGCAAGCTCACCACGACGGTGGCGCTCCTGGTCGGCGATCTGACGCTGAGCATCAACGCCTTTGTCGCGCGTCGGCCAGACGAGAACGCCGAGGCCGTCTACCGCTGGCTGCTTGAGCGCAATCGGACCATGTACGCCGTGGCCTTCAGCGTCGACCATCTCGGCGATATCTACCTCACCGGCCGGCTGCCACTCAGCGCGATCAATGACGTCGAGGTCGATCGGATTCTTGGCTCGGTCGCAGAGTACGCCGACGGATCCTTCAACACGATTCTGGAGTTGGGATTCGCGACCGCGATCCGTCGCGAGTGGGCCTGGCGTGAGTCGCGCGGGGAGTCGACCGCCAATCTGGAGGCGTTCCGGCACCTCGCCGACCCCGGTGACTGACCCCTGACAGGATGGAGCCTATGAGCGCCCCGTACACGCTGATCCTCCTCCGCCACGGTGAGAGCGAGTGGAACGCCAAGAATCTCTTCACCGGCTGGGTCGATGTTTCCTTGACGGACAAGGGTCGCGAGGAGGCCGCGCGCGGTGGGCGCATGCTCGCCGAGGCGGACATTCTCCCCGACGTCGTTCACACGTCACTGCTCACGCGCGCCATCGCCACCGCCAACATCGCGCTAGGTGAAGCCGGGCGTCTGTGGATCCCGGTCGTGCGCAACTGGCGACTCAACGAGCGGCACTACGGAGCACTGCAGGGCAAGAACAAGAAGGAGACGCTTGACCAGTACGGCGAGGAGCAGTTCATGCTGTGGCGCCGGTCCTACGACGTCCCGCCACCACCCATCGATCCCGACAGCGAGTTCGCGCAGACCTACGATCCGCGCTACGCCGCATTGCCACCCGAAGCCCGTCCGGATACCGAGTGCCTGAAGGACGTCGTCAATCGGCTCATCCCCTACTGGGAGGACGTCATCGTGGCCGAAGGGCTGCGGCAGGGACAGACAGTGCTGGTGGCCGCCCACGGCAACTCGCTGCGCGCGCTGGTGAAGCACCTCGACGGCATCTCCGACGCCGATATCGCAGCGCTGAACATCCCCACCGGCATCCCCCTGGTCTACACGCTTGATGACAACCTCAAGCCGATCGTGCCGGGTGGCGAATACCTCGATCCGGACGCGGCGGCCGCTGCCGCCGCCGCGGTTGCGAATCAGGGGCGCTAGGCGACGACCTCACGCTCAGGCTCGCCCTCCCGGCATCGATCCGAGGAGCCGAAGTCGATCCGTGGCGCCAACAACAAACGACACCTCGGCTTCTGGTGCATGATCGTGTGATGCTGCACACTCACCGCCTTGAACTCGATGACGCCACCCTGAGGGAGTGGACCGCCACCGTCTTGGACGCCGATCTCGAGTCGGGCATCGTCCTGGATCGCTCAGCGTTCTATCCCGGTGGTGGTGGGCAACCACCGGACCACGGCGTCCTGCTGTGGGGCGGCGTGCAGACGCGAATCGTCGGGGTCCGCTATGGCGATGATCTTCGCTTGATTCCCGCCGAGGGGGATCCGATTCCACCGGTCGGCGCCGAGGTCCAGGGTGCGATTGAAGACGATCGACGCACCGCACTGATGCGCACGCACTCCGGCCTACATGTTCTGTCCGGTGTCGTCTTCCGAGACTTCGGCGCCCTGGTGACCGGGTCCAACATGGAGCCTCTTGAAGGCCGGCTCGACTTCAATCTCGAAGGAGTTCCCGAGGGGTTCAAACAGGACGTTGAGGATGCCATCAACGCCGAGGTCGAGGCCGACCGCGGCATCTCGGCCTACTCGCTGCCGCGCGACGAAGCCTTCGCGATCCCCGACATCATCCGCACGGCGACCAACTTGCTCCCGCCGGAGATCGAGATTGTCCGCATCGTCGACATCGAAGGGCTCGACGTACAGGCTGACGGGGGCACGCACGTAGCGTCGACCCGCATGGTCGGGCGCATGCGCGTGGTCAAGGTAGAAAACAAGGGCAAGGGCTTCCGACGCATTCGCGTCGCCCTCGCCGACTAGCCGCCGGTGATCTCGATGATGCGGGGGCGTACGTCGAACAGATAGACCAGCGCCGCGACGACACCAGCGATCCCGATGATGCCCAGGGTGAGGTTCGGGACGAGGCCGGTCAGGAAGGCGACGCCGGTAAGGATGAGCCACAGCAGTTTCGACACTCGCCCAACCGCCGGGAAGGCTGACTGTGGGCGACGAATGCAGTCGATGAGGGCCCAGCCCTTGACGGCCAGGAAGACTACCCAGAGGACCAGCATGACGAGGTTCTGCGTTGCGTCGAATATCACCTGACAAACGTACGCGCCCCGCCTGCACATTGCAGGCGGGGCGCGCTGAATCAGAAGCGGTGACCCGATGGTTCGGTCATAGGACCGCCGATCAGACGCCGACAGCCTCGCGGACGAGGGTGAGGGCGTTGCCCGCGCTCGCGGCGACATCCGATGCGGTCTTGCGAGCGTCCTGACCGAACTGGACGGCCTGGCCGCGGACGTCAGCGGCGAAGTCGCGAACAGTCACACGGGCCTCATGGGCAAGGTCGGTCACGCGGGCCTGACCATCTGTCGCGAGGTTGCTGACCGACGTGCCGGTATCCGAAGCGAAGCCGCGCACCTGGTCCCAGGCCTTCACCGCGGCGCTGGGAGCGGTAACAACGGTCTCCTGACCGGTGTCGAAGGCCTCGACGATCACGGTGGGAACCTCCACGGGGATCTCGATGCTGGTGAACGGGACGGTGCGGGGGGTCTTCTCGGTGCTTGCAGTGTTCTCAGTGCTTGCAGTGTTCTCGGTGCTCACGCTCTTCTCCTTCGAGGCGGTGGACTTCTTGGGGCTCTTGATGGTCTTCGAGGTAGCGGACTTCGCGGACGACGTCGACTTCTTGGTCGAGCCCGTCGGCTTCGTAGCGCCATTGCTGGGCTTGGTCTTGCTCGCGGTTGGCTTCTTGACCGACGACTTCTTGGCGGCGGGCTTCTTGGCGGCTGACTTCTTGGCCGCCGTCTTCTTCACAGTGCTCGCCTTGGGCGAGGTGACCTTGTGGGTCGGTGACGTGCTCATGCGTTGTCCTCCTCGGTGCGGTGGGGGGTCTCCCCGTCCTTGGGCGCGACGCGGTTCTCAGCCTGGAAGGCCTGGTAGATATCGAGAAGAGTGCGT
>JAYNIC010000009.1:3224-12839 GCA_038108715.1 Candidatus Nanopelagicales bacterium
GGCCTCGGTGAGCCCCTCATCGGCAGTGATCGCCGCCACCACATCCCGATCTGCCCCGGCGCGACCTTCCTCGCTGAGGATGCCGGCCTGGATGTACAGGCTCTCGGCTGAGATCCGCAGTGCTCCGGCGAGCCGGGAGAGGATCTCCGCCGAGGGCTTGCGCAGGCCTCGCTCAATCTGGCTGAGATAGGGATTGGATACGCCGGCTGCCGCAGCGAGTTGACGAACAGACATCTGCGCCTGATCTCGCTGCTCTCGGATGTAGTCCCCGATGCCGGTGATTCCTGCCATGCGTCCAGGATGCACCCGTGTGCTTGCAAATGCAAGCGCGCTGCTAGCGGGAGCAAGCGTGAGGTATGTCACCCTTCCACGTGGAGGGCCACGACCACCAGACCGAGAGCGACCACCAGGCAACCAAGGAGCCCGACAGCCGCAACAGCCGCCAACCGCCCACCGATATCCCCCCGCCGCCAGCGGGCGAGCACGCAGAGATGGGCGATGCCGTAGTACGTCAGGATGGTCACCGCCGATAGGCCAAGAGCAAAGCCGATCCCGCCCACGGCCACGACCGCTAGCGCGAGGAGTCCGGCCGCGAGCTCCGCCCGCCACGGCACCTGTACGCCGTTCAGCGCGGCGAGCGGGCGCGGCGCATCGCCGCCTCGACCCATCGCGAAGAGCGTGCGACCGATGCCGGCGATCAGGGACAGCAGGACTGCCCCCGCCGCCAGGATCGCCGCGATTCGGACGGCGACAGCCAGCCCACCTCGGTCGGTCGCGCTCGCGATCGACTCCAGCGGAGCGACCGTCAGGGCCACGCCTGCCGCGACCGCGCCAAGAACCACCAGCGCGACAACGGCGTACACGACGATCACGACGGCAAAGCTCACGAACATCGCCCGTGGAATCGTGCGCCGCGGGTCGGTCACCTCCTCACCGAGCACGGTGATTCGGGCGTATCCCGCGAAGGCGACGAAGAGCAGGCCGGCCGCGCCGAGAACACCCCAGGCGGTGGTTGCGGCCGTCTCCGAGGCTGGCCCGGAGACGGGCGACGACCACCAACTCACCGCGAGGGCGGCGATAATCGCAACGACGACCACGATGAGAACGACCGTCACGCGCATCGATCGCACGATGCCGCGCAGGTCGAGCCCGAGGGCGACAACGACGGCGATCACGCCGATTAGGCGTTCCTGCCCTGGCCATGCGTAGGCCCCGATCGTGAGGGCTGCCGCACCCGCCGAGGCTGACTTGCCGATGACGAACGCGTAGCCGGCTGCCACACCGGCGCCACGACCGACAAACTCCTTGCCGTATGCGTAGACGCCACCGGCGCGGGGAACGGCGCGCGCCAGAGATGCCGTCGAAACGGCATTCAGCGCAGCAACCACGGCAGCAAGGCCCAGCGCGAGCAGGAGTCCTTCCCCCGCAAGGGAAAATGCCGGAGTCCACACGGCGAACACACCGGTCCCGAGCATCGCGCCGATGCCGATGGCCGCGGCGCCTCGAACGTGAAGGACTCGACGTAGATCGCTCAACGCGTGCCGCCCGTCATGCGATCAGTCGAGCATCGCGCGGATCTCGCCCACGCGTTCGCTGCCGCCGAGCAGGGGGATCACGGATTGCTCGCGGGCGATCTCGCTGGCGATACCGAGACGGGCAAGCAGCGCCGCCATGACCACCTGTCGGGCACGCCCGGTGCCGTCCTCAATCTTCACCGCGATGCCAGTGCCGTCCGGCAGGCCCGCGACGTACACGCCCTCGGCGCCCTCCTTGAGCAGCAGGCCGGGGACCCCGGCGCTCAGTGCGGTGGCGTCGCGTCGCGTGCCGGCGACCCACTCCGGATAGTCACGCATCGCATCGGCCACTCGACGTTCGGGCGACCCCGGATCTGCGGTCGCCGCTCGCGATCCGCTTCGAGCCAGTCCGGCCAGTGAAAGACCGAGCAGGGGCGCACCGCACCCATCGACCGCGCGCGCCCAGGGTTCCTCCCCCGCGAGCTCGGCGACCTCGGTCGCAATGGCCCGCTGCAGCGGATGGTCCGGCGACAGATAGTCGTCGAGCGACCATCCGTTGACCGCGCATGACACGAGCATGGCCGCATGCTTGCCCGAGCAGTTCATGAAGATCGAAGTGGGACCGAGCCCCTCGGCGCGCAGGGCACAGCGATCCACCTCATCCCAGGGCCAGTCCGGCGGTGTCCTCAACTGGTCCGCGGGGATGTCGCCCAAGATTCGGCGTACGCCGTCGACGTGGAAGGGCTCGCCACTGTGCGACGCCGCCGCCAGGGCGAGAAGTTCATCGGTCAACGGAAGCCCTGCACGGACCATGGCACTGGCCTGCGCAATCTTGTTCGCGGACCGGGGAAGGATCTGCGCGTGGGGATCGCCCCAGGCTTGCAGCACCGCGCCTCGGGCATCAACGATGACGGCATGACCTCGGTGGGCACCCTCACGCACCCCGGAGCGCACGACTTCGGCGAGCTCAACGGGGTCAGCCATGCGCGCATCCTGCCAGCATCCGGCTCGCCCCACCGCCCGCGGTAGCCTCCCCGACGTGCGAGCAGTGGTGCAACGAGTGGACGGCGCTCACGTTGACGTGGGCGGCGACGAGGTGGGACGGATCGACGGACCAGGGTTGCTGGTCCTGGTGGGCGTGACGCATACCGATGATGTGAAGATCGCCCAGCGCCTCGCCGACAAGGTCTACGACATGCGCCTGTTCGAGGCGGATCGTTTTGAGACGTGCCAGGTGCCGGGAGGCGGCCGTGAAGTGTCGGCAGCCGATCTGGGGCTACCGGTGCTCGTTGTGTCGCAGTTCACCCTGTACGCCGACACCCGCAAGGGCCGGCGCCCGACGTGGGACGCCGCGGCGAAGGGCCCGGTCGCAGAACCACTCGTCGACGCCGTCGCCGAAGCACTGCGGGCCCGCGGAGCCACGGTGGCCCAGGGCCGCTTTGGCGCCGACATGCGGGTGAATCTGGTGAACGACGGTCCGTTCACGATCGTCATCGACGTCGACTAGCGAGTTGATGCGGAGACGATGACCGCCTCCTGGGCTCCCGCGACGTCGCCGGCTGCCGTGCGCACGATGAGGTCGGCGTCCACCGGGACATTGCGCTTGAGGACGACGGTCGCGACCGGACCGAGCTCGTGGTGTCGCGCCGCGGAGGCGACCCAGCCGACCGCGCGCTCGTCCAGGACCACCGGATCACCGTGCGCGGGCAGCACTTCGGCGCCCCCGTCCAGATGCAGCAGCGCCAACCTCCGCGGCGGAGCGCCAAGGTTGTGCACGCGGGCCACCGCCTCCTGGCCGCGGTAGCAGCCCTTGGCCAGGTGCACCGCCGGGCCGATCCAGCCCACCTCGTGCGGGAGCGTCCGATGGTCGGTCTCCGCGCCCAGTCGCGGTGCGGCGGCCGCCACCCGCAGCGCCTCCAGAGCCCACGTGCCCGCAGGCTCCGAGCCAAGCCGTTCGAGCAGGTCCGCCCGCGGCACAAGAACCTCGCGACCAACGAAGAGCGCTGGCCGATGATCGACGTAGCGGGAGGCGTCACCGCCGCGGTCGGCACCGGCCGCGGAGATCTCCCCCATCGCGAAGTCCGGGGCTACCAGCCACGTGGGCGATGCCGGATCCACCTCGCGAACCGGCTCCCAGACGACCGCCCAATCCAACGTCACGTCCGAGACATCCACGCGCAGCATGAAGCGCATCGAATCCAGATAGGCGGCCAGCGCCTCGGCGCTCCCGGGCTCCACGGTGATCCACGTGGTGGAGCCGTCGTCGACAATGTGCAACTCATGTTCGACGTGTCCCTGCGGAGTGAGGATGAGCGCTGTCGTCGAGACCCCGCTCGGCAGGGTTTCCAGGTGCTGGGTCGTGAGGCTGTGCAGCCAGCTCAGTCGATCCGGTCCCGTCACCGTGATGACGCCACGGTGGGACAGGTCTACCGCACCGGCGCCGGATTCGAGCCGGCGCTGCTCACCGTGCGGGTCGCCGAAATGCCACGGCACGCCACTGTCCAACGACCCCTCCGGCGGCGGCACCGCACCGGGTAGATCCAGGGCGGGGCTGCGATACGTCGTCATGGCCTACTCAACCCCTGGCCGCCGCAGCGTCTTCCCGACATGCGTGGCACAGCCCATGGATGGCCATGTGTCCCAGATCGGTGGAGAAGCCGTGGTCGTGCTCGAGTGCGGCACAGAACGGCTCGGCGATGATCGCCGGCGCGCTCTCGATGGCACCGCACGATCGGCACACGAGGTGGATGTGCAGGTCGTCGTCGACCGAGTGATACGTCGGCGAGCCGTGACCGAGGTGCGCATGTGTCACCAGGCCTACCTGCTCGAGCACCTCGAGGGTCCGATAGATGGTGGAGAGGTTGACGCGTGGGGAGTCGACCTGCACGCGCGCGAGGATCTCTTCCGGAGTTCCGTGGCCTAGATCGATGACCGCCTGGAGGACGTCAGCGCGCTGCTGGGTGACGCGATAGCCCTGGGAGCGCAGTCGCTCCTCCCAGTCCGGCATCACTCCGCCGGACGCAACCGAGCGGACAGGTGATTGGTGAGCGGCTGTTCGACAGCAGCCATGTCGTAAGTCCACATGAGTTCACCGTTAACGAGACCGTAAAGACGCTCACCCGCCGTGTAGGGCTTGGCGCTCGGGGAAGCGGCGATCACATCGGTGGTCATCGTGGCGCGCGCGCTCGTGATCGTGGCGTTCTCGATGCCGAGGACCTCGGCCGTGCCGAGCCAGAGTTCGGCGTATCCGGTCGGGTGGGCCATCGTGACCTCGAGCGAACCATCGGGTCGCGGCCGCCAGTAGCCGGTTTCGGTGGCCAAAGGTCGCACCTTCTCGCCATCGTCGTTGAGCAACCAACTGCGCGAGGCGTACGCCAGGAATGGGCGCCCATCAGTGGTGAACGAGACCTCCTGGCCGAAGCGGAAGTCCTCGATCGTGGGGTACTGACCAAGACCCACGCCGGCCCATCGTCCAATCAACCACGACAGGGGAACAAGCTCCTCAGGCAGGTCGCCGACCGACATCTATCCCTGCCCCTTGAACAACCTGTAGACGCTGTAGCCGGAGAACCAGGTGATCATGAGGAGCGAGAGGACGAGCAGTCCGGTGTAGACGACCTCCAGCATGAGCCCCACCCTACTCCGATTCGGCGGCCCAAACCGCGAGCCGGTCCACCAAGTCCGCGTCGATCGCTCCTTCGGCATGACCGAAACCAGGCACCTGCCAGTACTTCGATCCCGGTGCCGCGGCGTGCAGGGCGTTTGGGTGCTCGAGCGGGAAGAAGGCGTCGACATCCCCGTGCACGATGAGGAGCGGAATGCGGTGCTCGCGGAGGCGGGCGGCAGCGACGGTCGGGGGCATGGGCGCCGGATAGGGCCAGCGCTGCGGGTCAACCGTGACGCCGAGAGCCGTCCGCAGATACAGGCGACCAAGGCGTGACTCCACGCCGCGATGTAGCCAGCGCATCGGCGGCGTCCCGCGATAGAACCAGAACGCCGGGCCGCTGACGGCAGCCACCGCATCGGTGCCGCTGTAGCCGTCGGAAGCCGGGCGCAACGCCGCGTGCCGGAGAACAACGGCCGCACCCATGGAGAAGCCCACCGTCACGACGCGCTCGTATCCCGCCGCGCGCGCCCATCCGGTAGCCGCCTCGACGTCCATGGGCTCCCGATGTGCCAGCGTCGTGCGGCCCTGGGACGCCCCATGACCGCGCATGGTCAAGGAGACGACCCCGTGCCGAGCCGACCACCGCCGCGCGATGCGATCCACGCGCGCTTGGTCATGAGCACCGCCGAATCCGTGCACGAGTACCAGAGCCGTTTTGGGGTCGGGGCCGCGGTAGTGGGCGCCCACTAGTCGCAGGTCGTCCTCGGTCGTGAGAGTGATCGGCACGGCGTTCGAGGGCAGCAAGATTCGGTGGCGGCCGGCCTCGGCTGGCCATGGGGGAGGCGCGAGCGGGCGTCGGCTGCTGCCGACGGCCCGGGAGTGAGTGCTCACGAGCCGGTATCCTCGCCTAATGCGCCTGCTGCTGCTCACCCAGGCGGTGGAGCCCTCCGTGGAGGTCCTGCCGGCGCTTAGCCTGCTCCCCCACACGGTGCGTATCGTCCCTGCACAGGCGACCGCGCTCCTCGATGCGCCCCCCTCCGACGCCGTCCTCGTCGATGGTCGTCGTGACCTGCCGCACGTGCGCAGCCTGACACGCCTCATCCGGCAAACCGGCGTCGACATCCCGGTCATCGTCATCTTGACCGAGGGCGGTCTCACCGCCTTGCAGCAGGACTGGGGGGTGGATGAATTCATCCTCGATTCCTGCGGACCGGCCGAACTCGAAGCGCGCCTTCGGCTCGCTGCCGCAGCCATGGACCAGGACGGTGGAGCGGCACCGGAAGAAATTCGCAGTGGCGATCTGTCCATCGATGAAGCTGGCTACACCGCGCGGGTTCGCCAACGCACCCTCGACTTAACTTTCAAGGAGTTCGAGCTGCTGCGGTTCCTCGCGCAGCATCCCGGACGTGTCTTCAGCCGCGCCCAACTGCTCCAGGAAGTGTGGGGCTATGACTACTTCGGTGGCACTCGGACCGTCGATGTCCACGTACGCCGACTTCGCGCCAAGTTGGGTGTCGAGCACGAAGCATTGATCGGTACTGTGCGCAACGTCGGCTATCGCTTCGTGCCAGCACATGCCGGCAGCGAAGCCTCGGCGCAGGATGAGACACCTGCGTCGACCCGATGACCATCGTTGAGGTCGTCCCCCACCTTGAGCGGACCGATATCCTCTCCGTCTTCGATCTCGTCGACGCGGCAGCCCGTCATGACGGAACAACCCCGCTCTCCGAACATGTCCTGCTACACCTTCGTCATGGCGGAGACGCCGACGTGCGCCACCTCCTCGTGCGAGATGGCGGCACTATCGTCGGCTACGCACACCTCGACACCACCGACGAAGTCGAAGGACCGAGTGCCGAACTGGTGGTTCATCCGGACGCACGCTGTCGCGGAACCGGTTCGGCGTTGATCGCCCGGCTCACCCAAGAGTCTGGCGATCGGCTGCGCCTGTGGGCTCACGGCCGAAGCGACGCAGCCGAGGCCATCGCGGCCAAGCAGGGCTTCGAGCGCAGTCGTGTGCTGTGGCAGATGCGTCGCTCGCTACTCACTGCATCGCCCACCGCGCAGCTCCCTCCGGGCTACACGCTGCGTTCGTTTACCGTCGGTGTCGACGACGATGAATGGCTCGCAACCAACGCCGCCGCCTTCGCGAATCTGCCCGATCAGGGCGGCTGGAACATCGACGATCTTCAGCGACGGGTCGCCGAACCCTGGTTTGACCCTCAAGGCTTCCTGGTAGCCGACGGTGCCGACGGGCACATGGCCGGCTTCCATTGGACCAAGGTGCACGGTGGCGCTCACCATCACGCCCATGCACATCCCGATGGCGACCACACACATGCCGATGGCCACGAGCCGCACGAGCACAGTCACGGGCACGAGCCGCTCGGCGAGGTCTATGTCATCGGCGTACACCCGCGAGATCGCAGGACCGGTCTGGGGCGGGCTCTGCTCCTGGCCGGATTGGAGCATCTGCGTCAGCAGGGATTGACCCAGGCCATGCTCTACGTGGATGCGGCCAACACCGCCGCCATCGGGTTGTATGCGGATCTCGGATTCACCCGCTGGGACACCGACACCCTCTACCGTCGCGGGGGGCACGGGAGTTCAGCCGTCGGCTAGAAGGCCTTCAACTCCCTGTGGAACCATGGACTCATGTCCACTGACGCACCGCAGGCTGACCTGCCCGTGGAGCAAATCGCCCGCGACGACTCGGCCGTCGCGGAGATCGCCGAGGCCGCCGGCCCGCTGCCCGAAGATCGCTTCCTCGACCGCGAACTGTCCTGGCTCGCCTTCAACGCCCGCGTACTGCAACTATCCGAGGACGGCCAACTGCCCCTTCTCGACCGCGCCAAGTTCATTGCGATCTTCGGCAGCAACCTCGATGAGTTCTTCATGGTGCGCGTCGCCGGCCTCAAGCGACGAATCGCCACCGGCATCGCCGTACGCGCGGCGAGCGGCCTGAATCCGCGCGAGGTACTCGAAGCGATCTGGAGCCGAGCTCATCTGCTGCAGCTTCAACAGGCCGTGGTCTTCCGCGACGAGGTGCGTCCCGCCCTCGCCGCAAGCGGCGTCCAGATCCTGGACTGGGCTTCGCTCACCGCCGATGAGCGCACCGAGCTCGACGCCTTCTTCGACCAGCGAGTCTTCCCCGTACTCACACCACTCGCGGTGGATCCGAGCCACCCCTTCCCGTACATCAGCGGACTGTCACTCAACCTCGCGGTGGTTGTTCGCAACCCCCTGACCGGCAACGAACTTTTCGCGCGCGTGAAGGTGCCGCCGTCGCTACCGCGATTTGTCCACGTCGACGATCAACGATTCGTTCCCCTTGAAGACGTCATCGCTGCACACCTCGACGAACTCTTTCCGGGCATGGAGATCCTGCAGCATCACGCCTTCCGCGTAACCCGCAACGAGGATGTCGAGGTCGAGGAGGACGACGCCGAGAATTTGCTCAAGGCGCTCGAACGCGAGTTGACCCGTCGGCGCTTCGGCCCCGCCGTCCGCCTCGAGGTCGAGAGCTCCATCGATCCGCACGTCCTCGAACTCCTCATGGACGAACTCGATGTGAGCGAGCCCGAGGTGTTCCGCCTCCCCGGACCCCTCGACCTCACCGGACTATGGTCGATCTATGCCGTGGAGCGAGACGACCTGAAGCAGGCCAGTTTCGTTCCGAAGACGAGCCGTCAACTGGCCGAGGTCGAGTCGGCATCGGCGCCCGACGTCATCGCCGAGATTCGCGAAAAAGACGTTCTGGTCCATCACCCCTATGACTCCTTCTCCACCAGCGTTCAACTCTTCCTCGAGCAGGCGGCTGCCGACCCTGCCGTCCTCGCCATCAAGCAGACGCTGTATCGCACCAGCGGTGACTCCCCCATCGTCAAGGCACTCATCGACGCAGCCCGCAATGGCAAGCAGGTGCTGGCCCTCGTTGAGATCAAAGCTCGCTTCGACGAGCAGAACAACATCGACTGGGGGAAGAAGCTCGAAGAAGCCGGGGTTCACGTGGTCTACGGCCTGGTGGGGCTGAAGACGCACTCCAAACTCTCCATGGTCGTGCGCGACGACGGCGACCGACTACGGCGCTACTGCCACATCGGCACCGGCAACTACCACCCGAAGACCGCTCGGCTCTACGAGGATTTCGGGCTCTTCACTTGCGATGACCATGTGGGTGAGGACGTCGCCGACCTGTTCAACGTTCTCTCCGGCTACTCCATGAACACCGTCTACCACCGGCTCATGGTGGCACCGCACTCGATCCGCACCGGCCTCATCGAACGGATCGATCGCGAAATCGACCACCACTTGGCCGGCCGGGAGTCCGGAATCCGCTTCAAGGCCAACTCCATCGTCGACGAACGGATCATCGATGCGCTGTACCGAGCCTCGCTGGCCGGTGTTCCCATCAAAGTGTGGGTGCGCGGTGTTGGCGGCGTTGGCCACGGCGGGCGCGGGGTGGGGGAGCGCAGGGTGTCCAGCGGCCAGGTA
>JAYNIC010000009.1:12849-22371 GCA_038108715.1 Candidatus Nanopelagicales bacterium
CGGTATTTGTGCTTTGCGCCCCGGTGTCCCCGGTCTGAGCGAGAACGTCCAGGTCATCAGCATCCTTGGACGTTTCCTCGAACACTCGCGTGTGTTCGAGTTCGCCAACGGCGGTGATACAGAGGTCTGGATCGGGTCCGCCGATCTCATGCATCGCAATCTTGATCGACGGGTCGAGTCCCTGGTAAGCCTGAAGAGCCCGGAGCACGTTGCCCACATCAACTCCCTGTTCGAGTTGGCGTTCTCACCCGACACGATGGCATGGGACCTTGATTCAGATGGGGAGTGGACCTGGCGCAACACCGCGCCCGATGGCACCCCGCTTAACGACCTGCAAGAGGTGCTCATCGATGCCTACCGCACACGGGGCAAGATCGGGTGACCGAGGAGCACCGGGAGATCGAGCGCAAGCTACGGGTGCATGCGCTCTTCCGGCTGCCGATGCTGACCACCGTGCCGGGCGTCGCCAGCGTAGAGAGATTGCCGACGGTGACCTTGACGAACCACTACTTCGACACCCCCGACCTCCGGCTGTTCCGCTGGGGCATCACCCTTCGCCGCCGCGAAGGAGGCCACGACGAGGGATGGCATCTGAAGCTCCCCGTCGCCGGCGATGAGTCTGGCGCGCGCGACGAGATTCGCGCACCTCTGCAGCCCGACCTTCCCGACTCCCTACGCCGCCTCATCACCGCTTTTGTCCGGGAGGCAGAGCCGGGCCCGCTGGTGACGCTGCGCACCGAACGAACGCCGTACCTTCTGCGCGATTTCGAGGGCACGGTGCGCGGTGAACTCGTCGATGACCACGTCACGGTCCTCGACGGGCAGCGGACGGTGTCAACATTCCATGAAATTGAGGTCGAGTCCGTGGCCGACGGCGAAGGACGGCTCGATGAGGCGTTCATCGACCGCGTGGCCGAGGCCCTTGCCGAGGCGGGCGCCACACCCAGTTCTCTCAGCAAGGTGGGAGCCGCGCTCGGGCCGCGCTCTCTGGCGCCACCGGACATCCCCGAACTACCCTGGCCATCCCCCGCCGACCCAGTCGCCGATGCCGTGCGCGCCTTCCTGGCCCACCATGTCCGTCGCCTCATCACCGAGGACCTGCGCCAGCGTCGCGAGCTCCCGGATGCGGTGCATCAGATGCGGGTCAGCGCTCGTCGGCTGCGCAGCGGACTCAAGGCCTTCGCACCCTTCATTGACGCTGATACCGCGCAGCACCTGCGCGACGAACTCGCGTGGATGGCCTCCGGGCTCGGCGGCTCCCGGGACACCGAGGTTCTCCGGGAAAGGCTGGACGCACACGCGGACGAGTTGCCACCCCGGCAGGCCGATCAAGCCCGTGCGGTCATCGACTCCGCTCTTGGGGCGCGGGCCGTCGACGCTGGCCAAGACGCCGAGTCGATGCTCAACTCCGAACGCTACCGAGCCCTGCTCGTCGCTCTCGTGGCGGCGGCAGTGCACCCACCCCTCACCGAAGCCGCGAAGGGCACCTGCGCCGAACTACTTCCCCGAGTCCTGGCCAAGACCACCCGCCGACTCGAGCGTGCGGTCGCCACCCTGCGCATGGACGGACCTGCCGAGCCGTGGCACCGGGCCAGGATCGTGGCGAAGCGGGCTCGCTACGTGGCCGAGACCTGCGCGCCCATCCTCGGCAAGCGGGTGCGAAGGCTCGCAGGACAACTGGCCCGGGCCACCGCTGTCCTCGGCACCCACCACGACGCCCATGTAGCCCAGGTCACCCTGGAGGCTCTCGCGGAGCAGACCGATGGACCGGGCGGCTATGCCCTCGGCCTGCTGCACGAGATCGAGGTAGCGGCCGAGTTCGCCGACCGGCGGGATTTCGAGCGCCTGTGGCCGCAGGTGCACCGAGCCATCCGGCGCGCCACCGGCTGAGTTCACCCCCGTGGTTTCTGGCTTGCGAAGCAATTCCCCCGCGAGTGTCGAGTAGCGGGGCGAAATCCCGCCAAAATCACCCCGCTACTCGACACTCGCGGTTAGAGGGCGATGAGGCGTGCCGCCAGCTGAGTCCGCCGGAGCCAAAATCGCGGGCTTGGCGCGATTCGCGGACTCCTGCCGGTCGTTCACCTGCATGCGTCACACTGACCCCATGAGTGACGCTACGCCGGTGCGTGCCGCCGGCGTGGTCGTGCTCCGCCCGGGGGCCGAAGGCCCAGAGGTGCTCGTCATCCACCGCAACCTGCGCGCCGACTGGTCCCTGCCCAAGGGCAAGGTCGAGCCCGGCGAACACCCCCTCGTCACCGCCGTGCGCGAGTGCGATGAAGAGAGTGGGGTCGTTCCCATCCTCGGCGTACCCCTTGAGCGCCAGGAGTACGTCGCCCTGGGGGAGCCCAAGATCGTCGACTACTGGGCCGCCACGGTCGGGGCGGACGAGGGTTTCGCGCCCGACGAGGAGGTCGATGAGGTGCATTGGCTGCCTCCTCACGAGGCAGCCGAACGGATGACCTACCCGCGAGATGGCGACCTGGTCCGGCAGGCGGTCGCGGGGCTGCCCACCACGCCCCTGATCCTCTTGCGGCATACGCAAGCGATGAAGCGTGCCGACTTCAAGGGCAAGATCGATACCGAGCGCCCCCTCAGCGGCAAAGGTCGCTCCCAGGCCAAGGCCCTGATGCCCATGCTTGCCGCGTACGGGATCGAGGCGGTCCACTCCTCAGATGCTCAGCGCTGTCGCGAGACCGTCAAGAGGTACGCCAAGTCCATCGACGCCACCATCTCGGCAGAGCAGTCGCTCAGCGAGGAGGGGCACGCAGAACGGCCCAAACGCGCCGCGCGCCGCATGCGCGAACTCCTGGCCGACCCGCGGCCAATCGTCGTCTGCAGTCACCGACCAGTCCTCCCCACACTCGTCGAGGCGATCGCCGAACTCCCCGGGGCTGAGGACTACACGGTCGACGCCAAACTGCCGCCCGGCGGCTTCTGGGTGATTCACCGCCATTTCACTCCTGAGACAGCTGAGGTCCGGGTGGTGGCCGTGGAACGGCACACCGTCACCCCGGAGTAACCGCACCCGCCGGATTCACCGGATCGACTGACCGCGTTCATCATCCGTTCACCACACCTCACCGATCGCGTTACTCGCCCTACCTACGTTCAAGGTGTCCCGATACGTACATGTGCACTAGCCGACCTACAGGAGGACCAGGGTGATTCGCACCCACTTGACCGCACTCGCGGCCACCACTTTTGCCGGAGCGCTCGTTCTCACCGCCTGCGGCGGTAGCAGCGACTCAGGCTCTGGAAGTGACTCCGGCGGCTCCAGCGCCGCCGGCGACATCACCTGCGTTGACGGCAGCATCAAGGCCGCAGGCTCCAGCGCCCAGGCCAATGCGATCACGCAATGGATCACCGACTACCAGACCGCCTGCGAGGGCGCGACCATCGACTACCAGCCCGTGGGCTCCGGCGCTGGCGTCGAACAGTTCAACGCCGCCCAGACCTCGTTCGCCGGCACCGACTCGGCCATCAAGGACGAGGACCTCGTGGCCGCCAATGAGCGTTGCGGCGGTGGCCCGGCCATCAACCTGCCCATGGTCGGCGGCGCGATCGCCGTGACCTACAACCTCGAGGGAGTCGACGGCCTCGTGCTCAACCCCGACACCCTCGCCGGGATCTTCGCCAACACGATCACCAAGTGGAACGACCCGGCCATCACCGCACTCAACCCCGACCTGACCCTGCCGGATGCCACCATCGCGCAGTTCCACCGCTCGGATTCCTCCGGCACCACCGACAACTTCACCAAGTACCTCGCCGCCACGGCGCCGGGCGTGTGGACGTTCGAGCCCGGCAAGGAGTGGGTGGCCCCCGGTGGCCAGGGCTCGAAGGGTTCGGACCAGGTCATGGCCTCGGTCGACACCACACCAAACTCCATCGGATACGTCGAGTTGTCGTATGTGCTTTACGCACAGGTTGCCAAGGCCGCCGCCATCGACAACGGTGGCGGCCCGGTCGAGGCAACTAGCGAGAACGCCGCAAACACGATTTCCGGTGCCGAGGTGGTCGGCGAGGGCGACAACCTTGCCCTGGCGATCGACTACACGGTCAGCACCCCTGGTGCCTACCCGATCGTCCTGGTGACCTACGAGGGTGTCTGCCAGACCGGCCTCCCGGCCGATCAGAACCCAGCCCTGGTCAAGGCGTTCCTGCAGTTCGCTGCTTCGGACGCTGCTCAGGGTGAGCTCATCGATGCAGGTTACGTGCCCATCACCGGCGATCTGCTCACCAAGGTGCGCGCCGCCGTGGATGCGATGAGTTCCTGATGCACCCCACCAGCACCACGTTCGGGGCGGTCGGCCACCTCGGCTGACCGCCCCGAACCCATCGTTACCGTCACTGCAACCCGAGGGACCCATGGCGACGACCAGCCACGAACCAACAACGAACCGCGCTGATCCTGAGGGCATTGCCGCCGCAGTTCGCCGTGGTGATCGCACCTTCCTGGGACTGTCCACCAGCGCCGGCCTGATGGTCCTGGTCGTCATGGCTGCGATTGCGATCTTCCTCATCTGGAAGGCGATCCCCTCGATCCAAGCCGACTCGGCCAACTTCTTCACCGAGGGTCAGTGGCTTCCCGACTCCGATCCGCCCGTGTTCGGTATCTCCGTCCTGCTCTTCGGCACGCTATGGACGTCGATCATCGCCCTGATCATCGCCGTACCGATCGGCTACGGCATCGCTCTCTTCATCGCTTTCTACGCCCAACGCCGTCTGGCCTCGACGCTTGCCTTCATCGTTGATCTCCTCGCGGCGGTCCCGTCGATCATCTTCGGCCTGTGGGGCCTGTACAACTTCATGCCGTACGTCGTGCCGTTCTCCCAGTGGCTGAGCGAGTACCTCGGCTTCATCCCGATCTTCGCGAACTCGCAGGAGTTGTGGACCAAGAGCATCCTCATGGCCGGACTGGTCCTGGCCATCATGATCCTGCCGACCGTCTCGGCCATCTCCCGCGAGGTCTTCGTCCAGGTCCCCCGCATGCACGTGGAGGCAGCGCTCGCCCTGGGCGCGACCCGGTGGGAGATGATCCGCATGGCGGTCTTCCCCTTCTCCCGCCCCGGCATGATCTCTGCCGCAATGCTTGGCCTCGGCCGCGCACTCGGTGAAACAATCGCCGTAGCCCTCATCCTCTCCGCTGCATTCGAGATCAACTGGGCCATCACCGAACCCGGGGGCAACTCCTTCGCCGCCAACATCGCGCTGAAGTGGGGTGAGGCCGGCGACGTCGGCCGCTCGGCGCTTATCGCCAGCGGCCTCGTCCTCTTCTTCATCACGCTCATCGTGAACATGTCGGCGCGCTGGGTCATCGCGCGCCGCAAGGAATTCTCGGGAGCGAACTGATGGACCTTTCCGGACTTCGTGGAGGTGCACCCGTTCCGGACGACCGCCCCCAGAGCACTCCCGTGACCTCCTCCGAGGCACCTTCACCCAATGCGGGAAGTCGCCGGAATCGTGACGACGCTGCCGATCCACTGCACCTCACCGGCAATCGACTTCCCCGATGGGTGCCGTGGGCCATTGCGGTTGGATCGATCATTCTCGGACTCCTGGTGCAGGTCACCGGGATCACCGTGGTCGGGGTGGCCCCCGGCTGCGTGGCCGCCTTCGCCTTCCTCCAGGTGCAGACCGCGACGTCGTGGACGGTCGAGGGACGCCGCCACGCGACCGACCGCCTCGCCACCACGTTGATCTACACGACATTCGTCCTGGCCCTCGTACCACTGCTCTGGATCCTCATCACGGTCATCGCCAAGGGTTTGAGCGTCTTCAGCCCCGAGTTCTTCACCTCAACGATGCGCAACGTAAACCCACGCGCAGAGGGTGGCGGAATCGCCCACGCGTTCCTGGGCACGCTGGAACAGGTAGGCATCGCAGCGCTCATCGCGGTCCCGATCGGCGTGCTCGCCGCGATCTACCTCGTGGAATTCGGCAAGGGCAAGTTCGCCTACTGGATCAGCTTCTTCGTTGACGTCATGACCGGTATCCCATCAATCGTGGCCGGCCTCTTCATCTATACGGCGCTCATCCTGACCGGCGTCCTTGAACAGTCCGGGCTCGCCGCCGGACTCGCTCTGGCCATCCTCATGCTGCCGGTCATCGTGCGGGCCACCGAGGAGATGCTGCGGATCGTGCCCAATGAACTTCGCGAAGGCGCCCTCGCGCTCGGCGTTCCGAAGTGGAAGGTCATCCTGCGGATCGTCATTCCCACCGCCATCTCGGGCATCATCACCGGCGTCATGCTCGCCGTCGCGCGCGTCGCGGGCGAGACCGCCCCGCTGCTACTGGTCACCTTCCTCGCCCAGGACATGAATCCCAATCCTGTCTCGGGCTCCCAGGCCTCCCTGCCAACCTTCGTGTGGGATCAGATCAGTCGGGGTACGCCCGCCTCGGTCGATCGCGCCTGGGGAGGCGCCCTCGCCCTCATCCTCTTCGTGCTCGTCATGTACGCCGGCGCACGCATCATCGCCAAGATCTACGCCCCCAAGGCCCGCTAGCCCTCGGTACGATCGCCACACGGTAGGAGAAGTTCAGACATGAGCAAGCAGATCGACCTCGTCGACCTCGATATCTACTACGGCGACTTTCTCGCTGTCCAAGGTGTGAACCTCACCGTAAGGGCCAACTCGGTGATGTCGTTCATCGGCCCCTCCGGATGCGGCAAGTCAACCGTGTTGCGAAGTATCAACCGGATGCATGAGGTAATCCCGGGTGCGCATGTCAAGGGTGAGGTCAATCTAGACGGCGAAAATCTCTACGGCCCCAACGTCGATCCCGTCCTCGTGCGTCGCACCATCGGCATGGTGTTCCAGCGCCCCAATCCCTTCCCGACGATGTCGATCGCGGACAACGTCATCGCCGGCCTGAAACTCGAGAAGGACAAGAAGCGCAAGGAGTCGATGGACGAGATCGTCGAGAAGTCGTTACGTGGTGCAAACCTCTGGGAGGAGGTCAAGGACCGCCTGAAGCGTCCCGGCGCCTCGCTATCCGGTGGCCAGCAGCAGCGACTATGCATTGCGCGCGCAATCGCGGTGGAGCCGCAGGTCCTTCTCATGGACGAGCCCTGCTCGGCGCTCGACCCCATCTCGACACTCGCGATTGAGGACCTGATCCGCGAACTCAAGGACCGCTACACCATCATCATCGTGACGCACAACATGCAGCAGGCCGGCCGCGTCTCGGACGACACCGCGTTCTTCAACCTCTCCGGAATCGGCAAGCCCGGTCACCTCATTGAGGTCGGACCCACCGCGCAGATCTTCAGCCATCCCGAGTGCAAGCAGACCGAGGACTACATCGCCGGTCGCTTCGGCTGATCGGCGTGATCGCCTCGGCAGACCGACTACGAACCTTCGGCAAGCGCGTAGCCCGCCTCATCGACAGCCTCGGCAACTTCAGCGCGATCCAGCGGGTTGTCGCTGATGACCGTGACCGCGCCGGACTCGAGGTCAACATCAACGCGCTGCACACCAGGAAGCAGCAATAGCTCACCGGTCACCGCACGCACGCAGTGATCACACGTCATTCCTTCAACCTGGTAGGTCGTCGTCGTGTTCACGGGGCCTCCTTCGACTCCGGCAATCGTGACACGCTCCATCGCCGCACCGAACGAGGGGCTAGCGCCCAAGACGCTGGCGAACTCGGTCCTGCCCGGCCCGACCCAGCCGCATGAAGACGGGCGCCAATCGGAGCGCCACGTCCGGGATCGCACTAAAGAGGCGTACCTGAGCGCCGCGCCAGTGCGGGACACTGACCACGCGACGTGGCCGATGCACCAGCTCGAGCACCTCATCGGCCACGTGCTCGGGGGTGACCTGCCGGAATCCGGTGAAGGTCATCGCGATGGCCGGATCGTCGAGAACGTCGGTGATCATCGGCGTGAGCATGCCATCGGGGCAGATCACGCCCAGGCGAACTCCGGTCACGCCCTGCTGCGCCAACTCAGCAGTCAGGCCCAAGGTGAACGACAGGACTCCCGCCTTCGTCGCGGCGTACACGCACTCACCCGGGACCGGGACCCAGGAGGCGAGCGATCCGACGTTGATGATGTGGCCAGCTCCGCGGCCTGCGTCACGCTCCCGCATGACCGCCACGGCCGCGCGGGTGCCGTGGATGACCCCGAGCAAGTTGACCGCGACCACCCGGTCGATCACGTCATCGTCCTGCGTGGCGGCGTCGCCCGCCCCCAGGACACCGGCGTTGTTCACCCACACGTCGGGTTGGGCCTGCCGAGCGAGTTGCCGACAGGCATCGGCGTCCGTCACGTCGAGGTAGGTGTCCGTGCCCTCGATGTCGGCGCGCACCACCTGCCACCCGGCCGCCTGGAACCGGTCCGCTATTGCGGCTCCAAGCCCTCGCCCGGCACCGGTGACGACCGCGGTAGGCATCAGAGCGCCGCCGTTACGCCCTTGCCCAGGACCACGACGCCACCGTCGCTGACGGTGTACAACTCCCGGTCCCGATCGAGGTCAACGCCGATCTGTGCACCGTCCGGGACGATGACGTTCTTGTCGAGAATGGCGCGGCGAATCACGGCGTTGCGCCCGATGCGGGCTCCGGGTAGCACGACGCACCCCTCAAGATAGGAGCCCCCCTGCACCCCCACGTCGAATGAGATGACCGAGTTGCGCACATGAGCGCCGGCGATGACGGAACCAGTGCCGACCATGGACTCGTGGGCATTTCCTCCCTCCACGAATTTCGCCGGAGGCAGCGTGAGGTGGTTGGTGAGGATTGGCCAGCGCCGGTTGTAGAGGTTGAAGATCGGATGCACTGACACCAGGTCCATGTGCGCATCGTGGTAGGCGTCTAGGGTTCCGACGTCACGCCAGTAACCGCGGTCGCGTTCCGTCGCACCGGGTACCTCGTTGCGGTCGAAGTCATAGACATAGGCCGCGCCCTCGTCGACCAGCATGGGAATGATGTTGCCACCCATGTCATGAACCGACCCCTCATCGGCCGCGTCAGCGCGCAAGGTTTCGATCAAGGCTTCGGTAGTGAAAAGGTAGTTGCCCATCGAGACATACGACTCATCCGGTGCACCGGGAATAGCAGGCGGATCGGCCGGCTTCTCCAGGAAGCGACTGATGCGCTCACCGTCAGCCGCCGTCTCGATCACACCGAACTGGTGGGCCAAGGATCTCGGCTGCCGGATTCCCGCGACGGTCACCGAGGCGCCGCTGTCAATGTGCGCCTCCACCATCTGCATGGGATCCATGCGGTAGACGTGGTCGGCGCCGAACACTGCGACGTAGTCAGGTTGCTCGTCATTGATCAGATTGAGGCTTTGGAAGATGGCGTCGGCGCTACCGGTGAACCATCGCGGGCCAAGCCGCTGCTGCGCAGGGACCGGTGTGACGTAGTCGCCGAGCAGCGGCGAGAGGCGCCACGTCGTCGTGATGTGGCGGTCGAGCGAGTGCGACTTGTATTGGGTGAGCACCGCGACACGGCGGAGCCCAGAGTTGATGAGATTCGACAGGACGAAGTCGATGAGTCGGTAGCTGCCGCCGAAGG
>JAYNIC010000010.1:0-22025 GCA_038108715.1 Candidatus Nanopelagicales bacterium
CATGGGGATGATGCTCATCAGCCATGACCTCGGCATCCTCGGCACCAGTTGCGATGACCTCGCTGTGATGTACGCCGGGCAGATCGTCGAGACCGGCCCGGCGGCCGAGGTCTTCGATCACCCCGAGCATCCCTACACGCGAGCCCTGGCCGGAGCCTTTCCGCGGATCGGCGATCCGCAGGCCCGCTACCGACCCATCGGATTGCCCGGCGACCCGCCGTATCCGGGCGACATCCCCACCGGCTGCAGTTTCCATCCCCGATGTCCGGTGGTTCTCACCGAATGTTCATCCGTGACGGTGGATCTGCGCGATGCGGGACCGGGTCGACGAGCCGCGTGCATTCGGGTGGGGTCATGATCGGCGCCCGCGACCTGTCGGTCGTCTTCGGTGGTCGCGTCCGTGCCGTGGACGGCGTAGACCTCGCGGTGGCCGGAGGCGAGATCGTCGCCCTCGTGGGCGAGTCGGGCTGCGGCAAGACGACTCTCGCCCGCACCCTGCTCGGCCTGGAGAAGCCGACCTCGGGGGAGGTGCTCTTCGAGGGCGAGCCGCTGGACTATCGCGCGCTGAAGGCCTACCGACGCCAGGTGCAGTTGGTCTTGCAGGATCCGCTCGGGGCACTCAATCCGCGGCACACGGTGTACGACGCGGTGGCCGAGGGGCTGCGCATCCACAAGGTCCCCGGTGATGAACGCGAGCTCGTCGCCGATGCCCTCTCGCGAGCCGGACTCCGACCGCCGGAGCGATTCTTCCTGCGCTATCCGCACGAACTCTCCGGTGGGCAGCGGCAGCGCGTCGTCATCGCCGGCGCCCTGGTCCTGCAACCCCGCGTCCTCATCGCCGACGAGCCCGTCTCGAGCCTGGACGCATCGGTCCGCGGCGAGATCCTGGGCCTGCTGCTATCGCTGCGCGAAGAGCTCGGCCTGACCGTGCTTGTCGTCACCCACGACCTCGGCCTGGCATGGAACATCGCCGACCGCATCGCCGTGATGTACCTCGGCCGAATCGTGGAGGTGGGGCCGACCGCGGACGTGCTCGGCGATCCGCAGCATCCTTACACCCAGGCCTTGCTCTCCGTGGTCCCCGACATCGGCCACACCGAGCAGATCGTGCTCACCGGCGAACCACCTGATCCCGCGCGCATCCCCGGCGGATGTCGCTTCCATCCGCGCTGCCCCGTCGTCATGGCGGAGTGCCGGACAACGACGTTGCCGATCCTGGCCGTCGAAGGCGGTCATCGGGCCGCGTGCCTGCGCACGAACCCCTAGTCTCGGCCAGATGACCGGACGACCGATCATCATCGACACGGACCCCGGGGTCGATGACGCACTCGCCATCATGCTGACGGCAGCCAGCCCGGAGGTCGACGTACTCGGCATCATCGCCGTAGCCGGCAACGTAGGCCTGGACAAGACCTCGGCCAACGCCGCCGCGCTTGCAGACCTGGTGGGTTTGGGCTGCCCCATCGGTCTTGGTGCCTCGGGTCCGCTCGGCGCACGCGACGCCGAGTCCGCCGAGCATGTGCATGGCGGCAATGGTCTCGGCGGATATGTGCTGCCGCCGTCCTCCCGCGCGAAGGTCCCGGGATTGCCGCTGCTCGTCTCCCTCATCGAGGCCAGCACCGAGCCGGTCACCGTCGTCACCATCGGGCCCCTCACCGACATCGCGCTGCTCATGGCGCACCACCCCGATGCCGCGCGACAGGTCGAGCGCTTCATCGTCATGGGCGGTGGCACTCTCGACGTGCCGGGCAACGCCACGCCGGCCGCCGAGTTCAACTTCTACGCCGATCCCGAGGCCGCGGCCCGCGTCTTCGCGTTCGGCACTCCCATCACCATGGTGGGACTGAACGCCACGCATCAGGCGCTGGTTGGCCCGGAGCACCTGCCGCGACTGCGACAATCAGGTGGTCGCATCGCCCACCTGGTGGAACACATCCTCGCCGACTACGAGCGCGCCGGGTACGGCATGGGCGGTGCCATGGAGATGCATGATCCGCTGGCCGTCGCCGTGGCGATCGATCCGACGCTGGTGTCGACCGCACCTCGGCACGTCGATATCGAAGATGCCGGGCGCCTCACCGCCGGCATGGCCGTGGTCGATCACCGCTATCGGCCCGGATCGCCACCGAACGCCGACCTCGCCGTGACCGTCGACGTGCCGCGATTTCGCACGATGCTCGATGAACGCCTGGCGGAGTTGGACCAGCGGATTGGCGCCGTAGTACTCGATCGGTGACTGAATCACCGGGGGGATGGTGCCGGTGGGATTGGGGGCGGGGCCAGGGTTGGGCGACTTCGTCAACTTCCAGACGAGCTTGCCCTTGTTCTTGCCCTGGTGATCTTGGTGCACACCAGGGTGCGACCAGGACCGTCGCCTGTCGTTGCTCCCGCCTTCTTGCACGGCTTGCCGACGAGGCTAGCGGCCTGTGCGGGCGCATTGACCAGCGCGAGGCCCAATGTCACCGAAGCGAGCAGTGCGCAGACGCCAATGAATTGGCTGTGCATGTTGCCTCCCGAGGTTCTCGGACGGCTGCTGGCCGGAGTGACTATCGCACGTAGGTCTGGCCGAGCGCCAGGTCCACACTCGCGCATGTGCCCGCACCGACCACAGCCGTCAGGGACGCACCATCGCCGGAGAGGCGAACCTTCACCGACTGGCTCGAGGTGGACCAGCAGTGCTCCTGTCCGGGTGTGATCGCCCGGGGGTCCTTCCAGGTTTCTGATCCGGTGCCCTGTTTCCCGATCATCATCTGCGTCATCGGGCTGGCCGCGTTGAGTCCACCGACGCGCACCGTACCGGACGGGTCGACATTGAGCACGATCTGCGACTGATACTGCCCCGCCGACGCAACATCGCTCTGCGCCCATGTCTGGCCTCGATAGGTGAGGTCGTTGACCTTGGCCTCCGGAAGGAACCACATCCCCTGCGCGGTGCCGGCCTCACCCTGGGAGATGGGGCCGCACGGGGTCCCCGGCACCGGATCGCTGGACGGTGCGCCGAGCAGGCTCAGCCATCGCGCGCGCTGCTCTCCGGCGTAGAAGTCGTAGGGACACACCGCGTGCAGCTCCCCCGAAGCTTCCGGAGAGCTCGCGAAGCGCTGCTGGTTGATGAAGGAATTCGTGTACTGAGAGTCCTCCACTCGGAAGTCGAAGGCCACGCTCTTGCCCGCCTCGCCCTCGAACCACCCGATCTGCTCTCCCGCCTTGACCGGCGTGGGAGTCACCTGCTGCCCCGCGCTAGAGGGCACAGGCTCCTTGGGGACGACGTTCGCGACCACGCCGACCACGCCCTAGACGTGGTAGAGCTGGACCTGGATTCCGCACCCTGCGTCGAAGAAGAGGGAGTACTCGGGCTTGTACGCCGGGTCAGGGCTGATGTTGTAGTACGCAGCCTGCGTCAAGGTCATGTCGACCGGGGCGTAGAGCGGCAGTCGCTGACCGTGGAGCTCAGGCTTGGAGTGGATGTAGGACCGGACGGAGAGCACTCCGCCGAATGCGGTCTGCTGACCGATCGGCACAGCCACCTGCACCTGATCGAGGGCGATGACATCGTGCGTAAAGACCGGTCGAGACGTGCACTCGGGTCCGGGAGCGGGGCCCTTCATGAGCTTCCAGACCAGCTTGCCCTTCTTCTTCCCCTTCTTCACCCTTGTGCACACCACCGTGCGCCCCGGGCCGTCACCCATGGTCTGGCCCACCTTGGCGCACGGCTTCCCCACGAGGCTGGCGGCCTGTGCCGACCCGCTCAGCAGCACCGGACTGAGCCCCGCGACGAGCGCGAGCGCGCCAGCCGCCGCGACAAGCCGGTGCGACATGTGCACGGACACCTCCGAGACGATCAGGACCAGCGTTAGTGTGAGGCCTAGCCCATCACCGTGTCGCCTCCATCGTCGAACTTTGGGCGAAAAGCGACGCGGGACAGCGCTTTTCGCCCAAAGTTCAGGGCCGGTCGGCTGGCTCTCGGGGTCCGCTGATGTCATCAGACTTTTTCCCCTTTGCCGCTTGACTTCCCGGCGGATCCGGGGCAGAATTCGAACATACGTTCTAACGACGATTCACTCGTCGAGACCCAAAGCGGGGCAGTTGGCCAGGCCCCGCGCCGAGCCCGGGTACGGGCCGGTGTGCAAAGTCAGGAGCGCCCCTCACATCGCCCATCTTTGGGGAGCGCCATGACCGCCCTGCTCGACCTCGATGCGAATATCGCGCTGACTCACGCGCTGACGCTTGCCGAAGAGGCCGCGAACGCGCTGGCGGACCTTTCGATGAGCGAGGTGCAGTCCGTCGGGTTGGGGGAGCAGATCGTGCGACTGCGCGGCGTTCAACGGCAGCTCGACGCGGCAAGCTCGGCATTGAGCGAGCGGTTCGCCGGCTCGCACGAGTGGGAGGCCGACGGGGCCCGCAACGCACCCGGCTGGTTGGCCGCACGCGGCAACGACTCTTGGGCGAGCGCCCGGTCTGTGGTCGAGCGTGGCGAGGTGGTGGGCAACTACCCGCTGCTGGCTCGAGCCTGGCGCGACGGCGATGTCTCGGCCGCGCACGTGGATGCCCTCCTGCGCATCCGGCGCCGATACCCCGCACTGGTCGACGATCTTCTCGCCGTCGATGACGCGATCACCACGGCGGCTCGATTGTGCGATCCGCGGGAGTTCTACCAGCGGCTGCGCTACCTGTGCCATCGCGTCAATCCCGACGCCGTGCACGAGCGGGAGAAGAATCCGGGCGCACGTCTGCACGTGTCGATGCTGCTCGATGGCCTGGTGCGCATCGACGGCACGCTGGATGCCGTGTTGGGCGCTCGCTTCATCGCGGCCCTGGAGTCCGCGCGCCGCGACGTGGTCGAGGACGAGACCGCACTCCAGGAACGCTCACGATCTCAGCGCAATCTCGACGCGCTCGGGCGGATCCTCGATGCGGCAGGGGCCGCGACCGGAGATCTCGCGCTCCCCCTCGTCTCCGGTGAACGACCCACGGTCAACGTCACCGTGCCGTTGGACGCGTTGATCGACCCCGCATCCTGCGAGGTCGGATGGCTGGAACGCTTTGGCATCCCCACCACGATGATCACCGGAGCGCACGCGCGCCAGCTGTCGTGTGATGCGTCCCTGCGGCCGCTCATCGTGGACCGGACTGGTCAACTTGTCGCGATGGCGCCCAAGGTGCGCACGATTCACCCGGCATTACGCCGCGCTGTCTTCATGCGTGATCAGCGGTGCCGATTCACCGGGTGCCGGGCGCGCATCGATGAGGTCCACCACATCGTCTTCCACTCGCACGGCGGACTAACCGTGTTAGCCAACCTTGTGGGCCTGTGCTGGTTCCATCATCACCTGATCCACGACTCCGGTTGGCACATCGAAGGTGACCCCGGTGGTCGACTCGTCTTTCGCTCACCACACCACCGTGAGTTGGGCAGCGACCCGCCACCCTTTTGACTAGACCAGCCAGTTGGGTGAGTAGTCCGGATCGGTAATGCCGGGCCGATCAATTCCGAAGACCGGGTCCACCGGGTGTCCATCGACGAGGTCCAGCAGCATGCCACCGAACGCCGGAGCGAACTTGAATGCGTGCGCGGCACCCAACCCCACGATGACGTCCTCGTACCCGGGCACGGGCGAGATGACGAAGTCGCGATCGGGGGTCCGGGAGTACAGACACCGCTTGGAGCGCACGATGTCGCCAATGTCGGTGAAGGTGGCGCGCAGGAATCCGGTTAACCGGTCCAGCATCTGCGGATCAACCTCACCCGAACGCTCATCGCCGGTCACGATGGGGCCGCCACAGTCCTCAGCTGCCTTCATCGTTTGCTCGCCATAGCAGGGGAAGCCGTAGAAACTCGGATCGTCCATCCATATCCACAGTGGCAGGTCCGCGTAGGACGGCGGCACCGCGACATAGGTGACCTGCTCCTCGGTCACGGTGAGTGGAATCGGCCAGCCCAGGGGGGTGGTCAACGCTGACGTCCAGGCATCCGCTGTGACGATGACGCGATCGGCAGTCAGGACGCCGTCGGAGGTGAGGAGGCGTACGCCGCTAGCTTGCGGTTCGATGGATTCCACATGGGTACGCGCGCGCAGGTCGGCACCGCGCTCACGGGCCAGGCGCTGCATCGTCGCGGTGCCCAACGCGGCGGGCACGATGCTGGAGCGTTCCTGGTAGAGGCTGGTCGTGCCCTCGGGTGGTACGAACTGCGGCCAGCGCTCACGCAGTTGGGCAGTGTCGAGGACCTCGTATCCGATCCCCACCGCATCCATGCTCGAGGTGTAGGTCGCCATGTCGATGGCGGCGTTCGGCGGGAAGAGGTCGACGCCGCCGGTCTGGGTGACCAGCGTGACCCCGCTGTCCCGCTCCAACTCGGCCCAGGCGTCGTACGCGCGAAAAGTGAGTTCGACGTAATGGGGCGTGTGATAGCTGTGCCGCAGGATCCGGGAGGTGTCGTGCGAGGCGCCGCGATCGTGGCCGAGCTCGAATTGCTCGAATCCCACCACGCTGTAGCCACGTCGGGTGGCTTCCCATGCAGCGGCCGAACCCAGCGCCCCGAGGCCGACGATGGCGATGTTGGTCACGAACGTTCCAGTCGCGAGATGAGCCAGCGACGGATATCCAGCGAGTCATCCTCCATGGGCGCGTACCAACCTCCGCGGAAGTAGCGCGACGACATCCCCCGCTGCACCGACTCGCAGATCGCCCAGTCCTGTCGATTGACCAGGTCCCACAGATCACCGGCGTCGCCGGGGTCGAACGTGGACTTGGCGACCTCGTCGGGGGCGAAGAGAAGTTCGCAGTCGATGCGGGTGCGGTCGACGGCGAGCGGCGTGAGGACGAAGGCGGCGACATGCTCGGCGGACAGGCTCAGCAGCAGGTTGGGGTAGACCAACTCGCCCTTGTGCTTGACCCGCTCGGCCTCATCGAGATCCGGGAATGGCGATCGATCGGTCGTGCCGGTCATCGTGAAGGTCCACGCGCCTTCGCGGTGGGGTATCCCGTCCTCCCACTGCAGACCTCCACCCCCGCCGGCAAACGCCGGGACGAGACGGCAGAGCTCGGGATGAACCGGACCGCAGTGGTAGCACTCGTTGTAGTTCTCGGCGATGACCTTCCAATTCGCGGCAACGTCGTACGCAAAGCGCAACCCCACGACGAGATCGTCGAGTGGATAGCGCTGCACTCGTTCAGGGACCGGCCCGAGTTGCTCGGCGAGCGACTGCCACGGTTCCTCGGCGACCCAGAGCCATCCGCCCCAGGTGTCCGCCGCCACGGAGGTCAACGCGAAGTCGGTCGGATTGATGCCCTCGGCATGCGGGGCGTGCATCAGCGATCCATCCAGGGCGTAGGTCCACGAGTGATAGGGGCAGCGGATGGCCTTGGCGGCGCAGGGCGGAGAGTCGGTCGGCAGCAACTGCGAGCCACGGTGACGGCACACGTTGGCGTGCGCGTGCAGGCCGTCGTCGTCGCGGGTGACCAGGAGCGACTCACCACAGAAGTCGAGGACAGCAATGCGGCCGGACTCGGTAAGGCCGAGTTCGTCGATGCGACCAAGGCAGGTCCACTCGTGCCGGAGCATGTCGCGCTCGCGCGCGAACCTCTCGGGCTCGACGTAGTGCTCCCGGGGCAACGCCGCTTCCATGGTGGGATTGTGTCCGATCCGTGAATTAGGCGCGGGGAGTTCGTGCACTCCACCGGCGCTCCGTGATCACCGTCTCCCCGTCCTTGACCACGAGGTGGATGTCCACGTCATACCCATCGGAGACGGTGACGACGTCGAGGGTGGCATGTGCGGTCGCGGTGACCTCGGGGAAGCGCAGAGTGAATGCCACATCGGAGTGCGCGCGCTGTTCGAACGTGGCGAGATCGACACTGACCCAGCCGTCGTAGCGCTCGCTCGCCGAGCCATGCGGGGTGTCATAGTCGGACTTCGAGCCGACGACTGCCCGGGTCAGTCCATGGGCGACGTCATGTTCGATCCGCCAGGTGATGCCGGTCGGGTCCTCGCTGGATTGGACGTTGCCGGGGGCGAACTTCGGCACCGGCGCGGAGGGGTCAGGCTCGTAGATCGGCAGGGTGAGTACGGCGTCGCGCAGGGTGAGGGAGCCGGGGCCACTCGGCGCGACGACGTTCGGCCAGTCCGCGCCCGCGACGGCGACACGCAAGGTACGCCCGGCCTGCCACCGCCATGCGGTCGCCTCGAGTTCGACATCGACGTCACCTTCGGCGCCGATGCGCGCAGTGCCGCGGGTGACCAGGGTCGACGTCCCGTCCGGAGCCACATCGCACAGTCGCACGGCGAGGATGGGATGCGGGCAGGTGGCTGTGACGTGGGCCCGCAGGTGCACATGGCCGGCAATCTCGAGTGGCTCATCGATTTCGATGTCCCAGGTGAGGGACGCCGCATCGTCGAAGCGCTGGTCGCTCGGCTGGCCGTAGGGCAGGTGTCCGGCACACGAGATCCAGGCAGCTGTCCCGACATCAGGCCGAACCGCGTATGTCGGTCGATCCTGCAGTGCGAGTTCGCGCGTACTGCTGCGCGGTGAGGGCCAGGTGTCGCAACGCCACTGCCCCGGCACCATGTCGAGCACCGGACTCGGGGCGTGCGAGAAGCGCGCGAACCAGGTGTGCGGGGCCGGCCAGTCGGACCGGATGTCCTGCTGCGCGGAGGAGGTGGTGAGGTGTTCGGCGAAGAAGGCGGCCATCTGCGGCACGTGGTCGATGCGGGGGCCGGGAGCGCTGGACGTCGGCGCCGCATGCGACCAGGGTCCGGCCAACAGGCGGGTTGGAGGCGTGAGCCGCTCAATCGTGCGGAAGGTGTTGTTGCGGTACCCGTCGGCCCACCCGGCGATGATCATCGTGGGAATGTCAATGCGGTCATAGCCTTCACCGTCGGAGCCCAGACGCACCGAGCCATGCCGCCAGTAGTCGTCATCGGATGGATGAGCCAGCCAGGTGAGGAGCCAGGGTTCGTGCTCATCGATGCGGCGCAGCCACTCCGTCCGCCAATCTGGGCCCCACAGTGACGGCACGGGCGGCAGTGCGTTCATCGGCGTCATGTAGTGGCAGTAGTCGACGAGGTCGATCCACCGGAGAGCACCGCCCATTTGGTGCACGTCGTCGGTGTAGCGGTCGTCGGTGGCGTAGATCGGGATGATCGCGTCGAGGTACGCGGGCCGCTCGCAGGCGAGTTGCAGGGAGTTGAATCCGCCGTACGACGTACCGAACATGCCCACGCTTCCGGTGCACCACGTCTGCGCCGCCAACCACGCGATCGCCTCGGTGAGATCGCGTTGCTCAGCCTCGGGGTATTCGTCGGTGGCTCGGCCACCACTGCTGCCGGTTCCGCGCACGTCGATGCGCGCGACCGCGAAGCCGAATTCCTCGGCGAAGCGCTCATACTCGGGTCGCCAACCGGAGGTCATGTCGTCCTTGCGGTACGGAAGCGCCTCCAGGATGCATGGTGCGGGCGTGACCTCCGGCAGGAAGATCGTGCAGTCGAGTTCCACACCGTCGGACACGGGGATGCGAGCGCGCGTCACCTCAGCCACGGGCGTACCTCATCCAGCGGCAGCGCCTCGATGGTGCGGCCCTGGTAGCCGGACACGGTGCGGGCGTTGATGAGGGAGGCCAGGACCGCCTCCTCGCTGGCCTCGACGACAGCGGCGAAGTAGGGGTCAAGGTCGCGGCCCGTGACGGCGGGGCCGCCACATCCACAGGAGCGCAGGCCGTTGGCCATGCCCAAGAAGATCTCTCCCGAGCCGTGGTGGGCAACCGATCCGGTCCGGGCCAGACCAAGCCCGACCCGGGTGGCCAGACGCTTGCAGGCCGCGGCGTCAAGCGGTGCGTCGGTGATGACCACACCGATGCAGGAACCTGCAGGCGGTGGCTCGATGAATCCGTTGCGATTGAGCCGTTGGCCCATGTCGACGCCCGCGAAGGTGAGCCGATCAGCACTGCCGAAATTGGTCAGTAGGAGTACGCCGACGACATGTCCGTCAGGGAGAACCCGCGAAGCGGAGCCGATGCCACCCTTCCAGCCAAGACAGCTCATCCCGGTCCCAGCGCCCACGGCGCCTTGCTCGAACTCACCTCCCGCTCGAGCTGCGTCGAGGGCGCCACGCACGTCCTCGAAGGTGACATGCATCGTTCGCGGATCATTGAGCCACGAGTCGTCGCACTCGCCGACGATGGGGATGAGGACTTCGCCGAAGGTGGACGGCCCCGACATCAGCAGTTGGCAGGCTGCGTCGTAGACGCGACCGACCTGCATGGTGGAGGTGAGGAATACCGGCGTCTCGGCGTACCCCCACTCCTCGATCTGCGAGCGGCCGGTGAGCTCACCAGCACCGTTGAGGATGGCTACGCCGGAGGGCACCGGATCGGCGAGGCAGTCACCGCCGGGATCGACGACGGTGACACCGGTCCGCGCGACGCCTCGTCCATCCGGTGGAGCGGGCTCGTCGTACTCCACGGTGGCGTGCCCCACACCGACTCCGGGGACGTCGATGATGCTCCCGGTAGGACCACTGGGCAGCAGTCCGATCCTGACCCCGAGGTCCGTCATGCGCATCGGACAATCCTGTCAGGATGTGGGACGCTGTGCCGGTGATTCGGGTCGTGCATAGCCCGTTGGCGAAAGGGCACGTGCCCGGCGCGGAGATCTGGCTCGGCACCCGTACGCCGGGAACCGAAGTGCCCGAGCGGGTTGGCGCGATCGAGTCAGCACTCACCGACCTGCCGCACCTTGAGGCCACCGAACACGACAGCGACGTGCTCTTCGGCGTTCACGACCCGGATCTGGTCCGGCACCTGCGCACAATCTGGTCCCGCTGGGGCGAGTACGGCATGGAGCGGGTGGTGCCCTATCTGTTCCCCACGGCAGGCATGCTCGGGGACCTGCCCATGCGCGAGCCAACGGCACCGCACGCGGCGGCGGGGCGCTACTGCTACGACACGATGACGCTGGTCGGCCCCGGCACGTGGGAGGCCGCGCGTGGCGCGGTGGATGTCGCCCTCACCTGCGCCGACATCGTGGGAGATGGGGTCGTCTACGGACTCACCCGTCCACCGGGACATCACGCGACCCGGTCGGCGTACGGCGGCTCCTGCTATCTGAACAACGCCGCGGTGGCGGCGCAGGCATTACGTCGGGCCGGGCATGACCGTGTCGCTATCGTCGACATCGACGCCCATCACGGCAACGGCACGCAGGACATCTTCTACGGCCGTTCCGATGTGCTGTATGCGTCGGTCCATGTCGATCCTGGTGCGGGATGGTTCCCGCACTACGCCGGCTTCGGCGACGAGACCGGTGTTGACGACGGCGTCGGAGCCAACCTCAACATCCCGCTCGCACCCGGCACGGGCGATGGCCCGTGGCTGGATGCGATCATCGCCATCATCGAGTGGGTCATGCGGGCTGACGCCGATGCCCTCGTCATTTCCCTCGGAGTCGACGCGGCGATCGATGATCCGGAGAGCCCGCTACAGGTGACGGCGGACGGCTATCACCACGCGGGTGAACTGCTCGGGGCACTGGAGTTGCCGACGGTGGCGCTGCAGGAAGGCGGCTACCACCTGCCCACTCTCGGACCGCTCGTACGCGCCACACTGGAGGGCCTGGAGCGCTAGCTCGTGGGCAACGGCGCGTAGGGGCACAGCAGCGACCCCGGGGCCGTCCTGTAGAGGAAGTAGTTCGTCACCGGATTGTTGACGCACGTGGATGGAGTCGAGCGATAGGTCACGTGCTGGGTGCTGTCGTAGGTGATGAGCGAGGCGCCCCACAGGAAGTTCGCCATCGTGCGACCAAAGTCGTATTCGGTGCGCGTGTCACCCAGTGAGTTGATGACGACCGGCTTGATCGGGAGTTGCAGTGACTCAGTGAGCGGCGCATAGCCGTAGGTGAAGTCCTGCGGGAGTCCCGCACAGAGCGAGCCCTTGGTCAGTGCAACTGTGCCGGCGGCAACAGAGTTGTTAGCCGCTGACACTTCAGCTGCCCGGGCGATCTCGTCAACGCCCGGATAGTTTGCCATGTCGCGGCAGTTGATGAAGTTGATGTTGAGCGCTGTACTCGGCGTGTTCAGCCGTAGTTCGGCCAAGGGCTCAGCGATCTTGCGCGCAGCGGCACGCCGCTTCTTCGCCGTCGGCGCATAGAGCGCCTTATAGGCCGCGGTGATCACATCGAGGATCTGCGGGTAGGACGATTGGTAGGAGATGTTGTTGAAGATCTGCGGCAGGACCTGCCAGCGCGTGTACTCCTCGCCATCGACGATGATCGTCTGCTCATCAAGACCGTCGATGACACGCTGCAGGCGATAGCCCATCTTTTCGCCGAACTGTGAGGAGAAGACCGCCTGTGCCGTGCCGTAATTCCAGGTGGCCCCGTTCATCCAGGATGTGACGGTGAGGTTGGGCGACCAGGAGCCATCCAGCAGCAGGGTGCGCAGGCGGTCCGGGAACTCCCGCGCGTAACGGAAGCCGATGCGGGTGCCATAGCTCATGCCCCAGAAGTTCCACTGCTCCTCACCGAGCGCCGCGCGCATGGCATCAAGGTCACGGATGACGTAGTAGGTGCCGAGGTACGGCGCGACGTCGGGATTGGCATCCAGGCACTGAGCGTTTGCCGCCGCCGTTTCGTCGTAGAAATCGGTAGCGAAAGCCGTCCAATCGACCGGGCCGGTCGCCGGTGGCTCGTAAAAGCCCTCGGGAGTTTGGCCCACGCCGCAGTTGGTCAGTTGCGGCTGTGACTCACCCACCCCGCGCGGATCCCAGGCCACGAAGTCGAAGCGATTACGCACCTTCGCCGGAAGCAGTCCCAGCACCGGGTTGGCAATGCCGAGACCTGCCGCACCTGGGCCACCGGGATTGAAGGTCAGCGCTCCGATGCGCTTGTCCGACGTAGCGCGGTGCAGCGCCAACTCGATCTCGGCATTGGCCGGATTCTCCAGGTTGTCCCAATCGAGGGGCACCGTCAGCGTGCCGCACTCGAAACCTTCCAGGTCCGCGTCCGGATCGCAGTCATGCCAGGTGATCGTCCCGCGATCACCGGCGGCCGCGGCGGCCGTCGGCGCGGTGGCGCCGACCAGCACACCGGCCACGAGGCCAAGGGAAGTGACAGAGATGGCGATCGAGCGAATCGGGCGCATCCATCGATCCTACGACCAAAGGGCTATGGATCAGGGGCGATGTGCGACGAAGGACATGCCCTGGGTCTGCCGCAGCCGGTCATACGCCACTAGGCGAACGAAGTCACCGGGATAGAGCCCGGAACATTCGTCGACCTCGGCCATGACGGCCTCGGCGTTGGTCTCACCGAAGAACGGCAGCTTCCACATGTACCAATAGGTGTCCATCGACCGCTCGGGCTCAACGTGCTCGACACTGCAGGTCCAGTCGCGGGCCAGGGCGTACTGCACCTGCTTGAGCATCTGCTCACGCGTGAGCGGCGGCAGGTAGGAGAAAGTGCCGAAGCGGCGGTAGGCAGGATCGTCCCGGCGACCCGGGTAATGCTGAATGCTCATGACACGTCCAATTTGTCGACGACATCGAATTCGAACTTGATCTCTTTCCAGGTCTCCAAGGCGATAGCGAGTTCCGGCGAGTCCTGCGCGGCATCCATGAGGACGTCGCGAGCGTTCGCTTCGATCGCCACACCTTCATTGCGAGCGCGCACACACGCCTCGACGGCGACCCGGTTTGCGGTGGCCCCCGCGGCATTGCCCCATGGGTGGCCGAGGGTGCCCCCACCGAACTGCAGCACCGAGTCGTCACCGAAGATCGTGACGAGGGCCGGAATGTGCCAGACGTGGATGCCACCGGAGGCCACCGGGAACATGCCCGGCATCGGGCCGAAGTCCTGGTCGAAGAAGATGCCGCGGCTGCGGTCCTCGGGGACGTATGACTCGCGCATGAGATCGATCCAGCCCAGGGTCGCCTCGCGAGCACCCTCCAACTTGCCGACCACCGTGCCGGAGTGCAGATGGTCGCCACCCGACAGCCGGAGCATCTTGGTGAGCACCCGGAAGTGAATTCCATGGAAAGGGTTCCGATCGAGGACGGCGTGCAACGCCCGGTGAATGTGCAGGAGCATGCCGTTGTCGCGGCACCAGTTCGCCAACGACGTGTTCGCGGTAAAACCGGCGGTGAGGAAGTCGTGCATGATGATCGGCATGTCGAGTTCCTTGGCGAACTCGGCGCGCTTGAACATCTCCTCGACCGTCCCTGCGGTCACGTTGAGGTAGTGGCCCTTGATCTCCCCGGTCTCCGCCTGAGCCTGCTTGACTGCTTCGGCGACGAAGGAGAAACGGTCCCGCCAGCGCATGAACGGCTGGGAGTTGATGTTCTCGTCGTCCTTGGTGAAGTCATTGCCACCGCGGAGCACCTCGTAGACCGCGCGGCCGTAATTCTTTGCGGACAGGCCGAGCTTGGGCTTGATGGTCGCTCCGAGGAGTGGGCGGCCGTACTTGTCGAGCTTGTCCCGCTCGACGATCATGCCGTTGGGTGGGCCGCCGCAGGTCAGGACGTAGGCCAGCGGGAAGCGGATGTCCTCCAGGCGTAGCGACCGCACCGCCTTGAAGCCGAAGACATTGCCCGCCAGCGACGTGATGACGTTGACCACCGAGCCTTCCTCGAACAGGTCGAGGGGGTAGGCGATGAAGGCGTAGAACGCCGTGTCATCACCGGGCACCGGCTCGATGCGGTACGCGCGGCCCTTGTAGTGGTCGAGGTCGGTGAGCAGGTCGGTCCAGACCGTGGTCCACGTGCCCGTCGAACTCTCCGCGGCGACCGCCGCAGCGGCCTCCTCACGTGGCACACCCTCCTGCGCAACGACCTTGAAGCAGGCGAGCAGGTCAGTGTCGGCCGGCTCATAGTCCGGATCCCAATAGGTGACGGCGTAGTCCTTCACCCCGGCGTCGAATGTGGCCATGTGATTTCTCCTGTCAGGTGGTTCCAGCAATCAGGCGGCGCGTCGCGAGTTCTCGATGATGCGGTGGATGAACGGCGTGAGGATGAGTTGCATCGCGAGATCGAGCTTGCCGCCCGGGATCACGATGGAGTTTGCCCGCGACATGAAGCTGTCGTGGATCATGCTGATGAGGTACGGGAAGTCGATGGCGTGCGGATCGCGGAAGCGGATGATCACCATCGACTCATCCGGTGACGGAATCGTGCGAGCGATGAACGGGTTGGACGTGTCCACCATCGGCACGCGCTGGAAGTTGATGTCGGTGCGGGAGAACTGCGGCGTGATGGTGTGGATGTAGTCGGGCATGCGCCGCAGGATGGTCTCGGTGATCGCTTCGGCCGAGTGATGCCGCGCGTTCTTGTCGCGATGCAGCTTCTGGATCCACTCCAGGTTGATGACCGGAACGACGCCGATCTTCAAGTCGCCGTAGAGCGACAGGTCAACCGTGTCGGTCTTGGCCGCGCCGTGCAGTCCCTCGTAGAACAGGACGTCGGAGTCGGCAGGGAGGGACTCCCAGTCGGTAAAGGTGCCGGGAGGTGAGCCGTACTCCTCCGCCTCGTCATCGTCATGGACGTAGTGGCGCGTACGCCCGGTGCCATCCTCACCGAACTGCTTGAAGACAGCGCCCAATTCGTCGAGCAGATTCGCATCCGGGCTGAAGTGGCTGAAGTGGTTGTTGCCCGCTGCCTCGGCCTCCGCGATGGCAACTTTCATACCGGCACGGTCGTAGCGGTGGAAGGCGTCGCCCTCAATGGTGGCGGCGCTAACGCCTTCGCGGCGGAAGATCTGCTCGAAGGTGTTCTTCACCGTGGTCGTACCAGCACCGGAGGAGCCGGTCACGACGATGACGGGGTGGCGGGTCGACATCGCTAGCTCCTCAACAATCCGCGAGACCTGAACAACGGGGCGCCCTCGTGCTGCACGGGCGGGTCATCGAGATAACGGCACACGCGCTCGACCTTGGACTTCGAGCCAAAGATGAAGGGGGTCTTCTCATGTAGGTCAACCGGCTGGCGGTCAAGAATGCGCATGCTGCCATCGGTGCCCATGCCGCCGGCCTGCTCGATGAGATAGGTCATCGGGATTACCTCGTAGACAAGGCGAAGACGTCCCTGTGCATACGCCGGGCGGCTATCTGCGGGATAGAGGTAGATGCCACCGCGCAGCAGGATGCGGTATGCCTCGGCCACCAGTGATGCCAGCCAACGCATGTTGAAGTCACGGCCGCGCGGGCCGATCTCACCGGCGACCAGGTCCGCGACGTACGCCGCGACACCCGGGCCCCAGTGCCGGGCGTTGGAGGCATTCACGGCGTACTCGTCGGCGTCTTCGGGAATGGTGATGGCGCGGTGGGTGCGGACGTAGTCACCGTCGGCGTAGGCGTAGATGTCGGTTCCGTCGCCGGTGCTCAACACCAGGATGGTGCTGGGGCCGAACAACACGAAACCGGCCGCTGCGACATGCCGTCCGCTTTGCAGTAGTGCCTGCTCACTAGTCAATCCATTGCGCGGCAGAATCGAGAAGATGGTGCCGACCGGCGCATTGATGTCGATATTGCTCGAGCCATCGATGGGATCCAGCGCCATGACGTAGTCACCGGAGCCGAGGTCGATGACACCTTCCGCCTCTTCGGAAGCGAGCCCGCAGATGCCCGTTCCGCGCAGTGCAGCGACGTAGAGATCCTCTGCCCGCAGATCGAGAGCCTTTGGCGCATCCCCGCTCGCGTTGGCCCCGGCATCGGCGATCTCCGCCCCGCCCGTGATCGGGGACCGGGCGATGAGCCCGGCCACCTTCACGGTCGTCTTGGCCAGCACGCGCAGTGGCTCGGCCAACGGATGGCCCGCCAGCACGGTCGCGAGGGTGTCGGACATGGGCCGAGTCTGGGCGGTGCCCCAATGGAAGTAAAGGCAATGTTTCCTCTGATTATCCATAGCAGCACTATGCTTCGGACATGCTGGATGTGACGCTGAGGCAATTGCAGATGCTCGCGGCCACGGCGCAAACCGGCTCTCTGGCCGGGGCGGCCGCGGCCCTGCACGTGACCGGGCCGGCCGTGGCCCAGCAACTGCGCCTGCTGGAGAAGCGCGCGGGTGTCCCCCTCCTGGAGCGCCGCCCCGAGGGATTGGTGCCCACCGAGGCCGGACACTTCCTCGTTGACTGTGCCCACCGCGTCGCCGCAGAGATCGACAACGCCGCTGAGTCACTCGACGCATTGGCCACGGCGAGGACCGGGCGCGTTCGCCTCGGTGCGGTGAGCACCGCGAAGTACTTCGTCCCCCGCATCATCGCGGCCTACCGCGACCAATATCCGGGGGTCACGGTCGAACTCGTCGTCGGCAATCGCGCGGAGGTGCTGACCGCGTTGGAGGACTACGACGTCGACCTGGTGATCATGGGTCGCGCCCCGGCACGACTCGATGTTGTAGACGACGTCTTTGGCAATCATCCCTACGTCGTCATCGCAGCACCCGACCACCCCTTGGTTCGCGAGCGCAACGTTCTCGTTTCGCGTCTGGCGCAGGAGACGATGCTGGTACGAGAACCGGGCTCGGGCACGCGCCTCCACGTTGAGGCACTCCTCGAGGGCTACCCGGTCGACGTCGGCATGGAGATGACCTCCAACGAGACGATCAAGCAGGCGGTCATGGCCAATCTCGGCGTCGCCTTGATCTCCGCCCACACCGTAGCGGCCGAATTGGCGGACGGGCGCATTGCCGCGCTCGACGTCGAAGGCTTACCGATCCGACGGCAGTGGCGCGTGGCCCGCCTGGCCCACCGCGAGCCCAATCCCGCGCAGCGTTCGCTGTGGGAGTTCATTGCCCGTGAAGGCGGCTCACTGCTACCCGCCTAGGGTGGTGCCATGCACGCGCCGGATGAGTTCACGCACGAGCAGGTCGTCCACGGGCACCATCCGAAGACCGGCCTGCGCGCCATCGTGGCGATCCATTCCACGGCACTCGGCCCCTCCCTCGGTGGTTGTCGCATGCGCGCCTACGCCAATGCCGACGAGATGCTCGCCGACGCCCTACGCCTGTCCGAGGCAATGAGCTACAAGAACGCTCTCGCGGGCCTCGCGCACGGCGGCGGCAAGGCCGTCATCTGGGGAGACCCCGCGACGGACAAGACGCCAGAACTCTTCCACGCGATGGGCGACTTCATCGCGACCCTCGGTGGCCGCTACATCACCGCCGGCGACGTCGGCACGACCGTCGCCGACCTCGATCTCATCTATGAGACCAACCCGTACACGACCGGTCGTTCGCCGGAGCGCGGTGGTTCCGGTGACACCGGCATCCTGACGGCGTACGGCATCCAGCAGGCGATGCGCGCCGTCGCGGAGCACGTGTGGGGCAGCGACTCCCTGGAGGACAAGACCGTCGGCATCTCCGGCGCCGGCAAGGTGGGCCGTCGGCTCGCTGCGCACCTGGTCGAGGAGGAGGGCGCCCGGGTCATCATCACCGACCCCTCCGCGGCCGCCATCGAGTCGATCGGGGTGCCCGTCACGGTCGTGGGCTCCACCGAAGAACTCGTCGACACCGAGATGGACATCTACTCCCCCAACGCTCTCGGGCATGCCCTGACCCCGGACGTCGCCGAGCGGCTACGGGTCGCCGCCATCTGCGGAGCGGCCAACAATCAGCTGGCCGCCCCCGAGGTGGGCGAGCGGCTCGCTGATCGGGGCATCCTCTACGCCCCCGACTACCTGGTGAACTGCGGCGGCGTCGTCCAGGCCGCCGAGGAGATCGACGGATTCGATATGGAACGGGCCCGGCGGCGGGTGGCACAGGTCCACGGCACCACGCTTCGGGTACTTGCCCGGGCGGTGTCCGAGGGGCTGCGTCCGGAGCAGGCGGCCGCCCGGGAGGCCGAGGATCTGATCGCCGCCGGAGGCCCGCCCTTCCGGCGATTCGCCGTGAGGACAGACCCCACCTCGTGATGCCCTCGGGCACCCTGAAGGAGTACTCTTGCCCGCAGACCGCCGGCCGTGAGCCGGCCACCGTAGTCCGTTACGAGGGAGTCGCACCATGGGTCGCGGCCGTGCAAAGGCGAAGCAGACGAAGGTCGCCCGTGCCCTGAAGTATGGGGGCCCGGACACTGACCTTGAGCGCTTGCAGGCGGAACTGTCCTCCGGAGAGCAGCACCACGTCGACGGTGCCGCCGAGGTCGAGGTCGACGAGCCGGTCGAGGACCCCTACGCGACGGACCCGTACGCCAAGTACTACGACGACGAAGACGACGAGGAGCAGTAGTCCCACGGGGTTCTAGCACCCCCTTTTCGCTGATTCACTGCAGCACAAGGACGCCGTCCGGGGCGTGGTGGCCAAGCCCTAAGGGTGCGCACCCACCACGAGTGCAGCACCACCGGCTCCACCCTTGGCCTCCGCATCGCCCGCCTCACCCTCAGCGCGGTCGCGAACGACGCCGCACACCCAGGCGTCAAGGCCACGATCGCGAAGGCGGGCCAGTGCGTTGCCCGCGTCACCGGAGTTGACGATCGCCACCATGCCCATGCCCATGTTGAAGGTGCGCTCCATCTCGGCCCTCTCCACGCCACCGGCGGCGATGACCCCGAAGACCGGCGCCGGCGTCCAGGTCGCCCGATCGATCTCGATCGCTAGATGCGCTGGGAGCACGCGGGCCAGGTTGGCCGCGATGCCGCCACCGGTGATGTGGCTGAACGCGTGTACGTCGACGTTGTCGATCAGGTCCAGGCAGTCCTGCGCATAGATGCGGGTGGGCTCGAGCATCTCCTCGCCCACCGTGCGGCCGAGATCGTCGATGTAGGCCGTCAATCCAGGACCGTCTTCGCCGAGGAGCACTCGGCGGGCGAGCGAGTAGCCGTTGGAGTGCAGCCCCGAGGACGGCATCGCGATAGCGACATCACCAGACTGCACGCGATCGGCGCCGAGGAGGCGGTCCGCCTCGACCACGCCGGTGCCCGCGCCAGCGACGTCGTACTCATTCGAGGCTAATAGGCCCGGGTGCTCGGCGGTCTCGCCACCGACGAGGGCACAGCCGGCAATCTCACACCCGCGCGCGATGCCCGCGACGATGGCCGCGATGCGCTCGGGTACGACTTTGCCCGTCGCGATGTAGTCGGTCATGAAGAGTGGCTCGGCACCGCACACGACGAGGTCGTCGACCACCATGGCCACGAGGTCCTGCCCGATCGTGTCGTGGATGTCCATCGCCTGGGCGACCGCCACTTTGGTCCCGACGCCGTCGGTCGAGGTGGCGAGCAAGGGGCGGCGGTAGCCCTTGAGTGCGGAGGCGTCGAAGAGGCCGGCGAAGCCACCGAATCCGCCGACCACCTCGGGTCTCGTGGCCCGGGCGATGGCATCACGCATCAGCGCGACCGCGCGTTCACCCGCCTCGACGTCGACCCCCGAGTCGGCGTAGCTCACCATGTCAGGGACGCTCCAGCGCATCGGCGGCGCCAGCGGCGGATGCCGAGGTGACGCGCTTCTCCAGACCTTCGAGCAGATGCTTGCCGATGACCTCGGGCTCGGGAATCGGTACCGGATAGACACCGTCGAAGCAGGCGCAGCAGAAGGAGCTCTTCGGCAGTGTCGTTGCCTCGATCAACTCATCGAGCGAGACATAGCCCAGGGAGTCCGCACCGATGGAACGGCAGATCTCCTCCACCGATAGTCCATTGGCAATGAGTTCGGCCCGGGAGGCGAAGTCGATGCCGTAGAAGCAGGGCCACTTCACCGGCGGCGATGAGATTCGCACGTGCACCTCGCGAGCTCCGGCCTCACGCAGCATACGGACGAGTGCCCGCTGGGTGTTGCCGCGCACGATCGAGTCGTCGACGACGACTAGGCGCTGGTCGGAGATCACCTCACGCAGCGGATTCAGCTTGAGTCGGATGCCAAGTTGGCGAATGGTCTGCGACGGCTGGATGAAGGTCCGGCCGACGTAGGAGTTCTTGACCAGACCCTCAGCGAAGGGGATCCCCGACTGCTGCGCGTAGCCGATCGCGGCGTAGCGACCAGACTCCGGCACCGGAATCACCAGGTCAGCTTCGACCGGGTGCTCATCGGCGAGCCGGCGACCGATCTCCACGCGCGTGGCCTGCACGCTGCGGTCGGAGATCGTCGTGTCGGGCCGAGCGAGATAGACGAACTCGAACAGGCATCCCTTTGGCTCGGGCTTGGCGAAACAGTGCGCGCGCAGACCGTGCTCGTCGATCGCAACCAACTCACCCGGTTCGATCTCGCGGACATACGACGCTCCGACGATGTCCAGCGCCGCCGTTTCACTCGCCACCACCCAGCCACGCTCCAAGCGTCCGAGCACGAGCGGGCGGATCCCCTGCGGATCACGCGCGGCGTACAACGTCGTCTCGTCCATGAAGACCAGCGAGTAGGCGCCCTGAAGTTTGGGCAGCTCCTTCATCGCCGCGACCTCCATCGACTCATCGGGATGAGATGCGACGAGGGCGGTCATGAGGTCGGTATCGGAACTCGCACGGCTCGGCTTGGGCATCCCGAGCGGCAACTCTCCAGGTCCGTCGAGAGCGGCCACGCGATCGGCGAGTTCGGCGGTGTTCGTCAGGTTGCCGTTGTGCGCCAGGGCGACGTGACCGTTGGCGGTGGACCGGAAGGTCGGTTGAGCGTTGTCCCAGCAGCTCGACCCGGTGGTCGAGTATCGGGTGTGCCCGATCGCGAGGTGCCCGTGCAGCGACTCCAGGCTCGCCTCGGTGAAGACCTGGGACACCAGCCCCATGTCCTTGTAGACCACGATGTGATGGCCGTCGCTTACCGCGATGCCGGCTGACTCCTGGCCGCGATGCTGCAATGCGTAGAGGCCGAAGTAGGTGAGTTTGGCGACGTCTTCACCCGGAGCCCACACTCCAAAGACTCCACAGGCGTCTTGGGGTGCCCGGTCATCACCCAGGTCGCCACCGAGCTGGAATTCATGCGTGAGCTTGCCGTCACCGCGCGCCACAGTCCGAGTCTATGCACGACCCGATGCCTGTCGGCACCGGCGCCCCGGTGCGGCGCGGATACCAGGTGCGAGCCCCGGTTGCGTGTTGAGAGGTCGAATCGCGCACGTCGCGTGCACAGTT
>JAYNIC010000011.1:0-4208 GCA_038108715.1 Candidatus Nanopelagicales bacterium
TGCACCACGGGGGCGTCATCGCCCAGGTACGCCTCCAGGTGCACGGCGAGCAGGAGATCGGCGGCCGCGCGAGCCCCGTCGATCCAGCGCGGTTGATCAAGGAGTGCACCGGCCTCCGCGAGCGCAGCGATCATCAGTCCGTTCCACGCCGCGACGACTTTGTCGTCGCGCGCCGGTGGCACCCGATGCTGACGCGCGCCGAGCAGGGCCGCACGGACACGTCCGTATCGCAGCAGATCATCGGGCTCCTCGAGCAACTGCAGGGTGGACGAACCATGTTCGAAGGTGCCGCGCTCGGTGACCATGAAGGCAGCCGCAGCCCACCGGCCGTCGGCCTCACCGAGGACATCGATGAGCTGTTGCGGCGTCCAGACGTAGTAGCGACCCTCCTCGCCCTCGCTGTCGGCGTCGTAGGCGGCAGCGAAACCGCCCTCCGGCGTACTCATCTCGCGCAGGCAGAACTCCGCGGTCTCGCGCACGATGCGCTCGGCCAGCGGGTGATCGGTGAGCCGCCACCAGTGCAGATAGACGCGCAGGAGTAGCGCGTTGTCGTACAGCATCTTCTCGAAGTGCGGCACGACCCAGGCGTTGTCGACTGAGTAGCGCGCGAACCCGCCGCCGATCTGGTCGTAGATACCGCCGCGCGCCATCGACTCACATGTGCCGGCCAGCATGTCGAGTGCTTGGCCGTCCGCCGTCCGTGCGGCGTGACGAGCAAGGAACTCCAGCAGCATGGATGGCGGGAACTTTGGTGCCTGCCCGAATCCGCCACGCCGGCTGTCGTACGACGCGGCGATCGCCTGGACCGCGGCATCGAGCTGTTCGGCATCCGGGGGCGCCGCGCCGGGTGTGATTCGACGATCGCGATCGGCTAGGGCTTCGGTAATGCGTCCGGCCGCGGCATCGAGATCACCGCGACGCTCTCGCCATGACTCGGCGATGGCACCGAGCACCTGAGGGAAGGACGGCATGCCGTGGCGCGGCTCCGGCGGGAAGTAGGTGCCGGCGTAGAAGGGCCTCCCGTCCGCATCGGTGAAGACGCTCATCGGCCAGCCACCACGTCCGGTCAGCGCCGTCGTCGCATCCATATAGACGGCGTCGACGTCCGGTCGCTCCTCGCGATCAACCTTGATGCTCACGAAATGGTCGTTGAGAAGTGCCGCGGTCGCCGGGTCCTCGAAGGATTCGTGAGCCATGACATGGCACCAGTGACAGGCGGAGTAGCCGACTGAGACGAACACCGGGACATCACGCCGCCGGGCCTCGGCGAAGGCTTCCTCGCTCCATTCCCACCAGTTGACCGGGTTGTCGGCGTGCTGCTGCAGATAGGGAGACGTCGACTGCGCGAGACGGTTGGCCACCTCTACATCCTCGGCGAAAAACACTTCGGGCGCATCATCCGGGCGCCCGGAAGCGGTAGCCCTGCGTGCGATAGCGAATCGGCACCAGACCCGTCGCCGCATCCGCGCCCTCGTTCGCCCAGGCCGTCACCTGCCGGACAAGTTCGGCTCGCCGTTCAGCCGACAGCGCAATGACATAGCTGCGGGACGCGATCATGTCGACGACGCTGGCGACACTCACGTGATCGGTCCACCGATGCTCCATGACTTCGCTGGGGCCGAAGGGGGGACCGACGACGACGTCATTCATGACATCGGGGCTTGTGCCAAATCCGACGAGGATGTCCGCAAGTCGGTCGAGCCAGGGGTCGGCCACGTCCCGGTCGTTCCAGGCCAGGCCGAGCAGTCCCCCCGGGCGCAGGACCCGGGCCACCTCAGGTGCGGCTCGCCGAGGATCAACCCAGTGCCACGCCTGTCCCACGACGACGACATCGGCCCAGCCAGCACGGACGGGAATGTCCTCCCCGGTTCCATCCAGCACCGAGGTTCCAGGGAGTTGCCGTGAGAACTCCGCACGCATGCCAGCGTCCGGCTCGACGGCGATGACGTGGCCCACGCGGTCGAGGAGGGCTCGAGTCAACTTGCCGGTTCCCGCGCCAAGATCGATCACCCGGTCCGCGTCGTCACCGAGCAGCCAGGACACCACCTCGGCGGGATACTCGGGCCTCCCACGCTCGTAGGCGGCGGCCACCTCGCCGAATCGTCGACCATCGGGTTCGGGATTGGGCACCCGCGCAGCGTAGCCAGCACCGCACGGGCTCACGAGAGTGTCTAGGCTCTCCCCCATGTCCCGTGGTCCCGCACCGACCCGCATCGCCTACCAAGGTGAGCCGGGCTCGAACTCCGACGCCGCCTGCCGGACGGTCTACCCGGAGTTGACGGCGATGCCCTGCGCGACTTTCGAGGACGTCTTCGCCGCGATCTCCGAGGGGGAGGTCGACCTGGCGATGATCCCGGTCGAGAACTCCATCGCCGGCCGCGTGGCCGACATCCATCACCTTCTCCCGGAGTCGGATCTGCACATCGTCGGCGAATACTTCATGCCGATCCATTTCCAGCTGATGGCCTTGCCGGGCACAACAATCGATGACATCGAAGTGGTGCGGTCGCATGCCCATGCGCTCGGTCAGTGTCGGCGTCTCATCCGTCAGCACGGCTGGCGCGCCATCGTCGCCGACGACACGGCGGGTGCGGCGCGTGAGGTAGCCCAGGCCGACAATCCCAAAGTTGCTGCCCTCGCTCCGCGACTGGCCGCGGAACTCTACGGCTTGGAGATCTTGGAAGAAGACGTCGAGGACGAGCACCACAACACCACGCGCTTCCTGGTTCTGTCTCGTGAGCCCTCGGACGCTCCCGCGAGCGACGGTCCGGTCATCACCACCTTCGTCTTCCGGGTGCGCAATGTGCCCGCCGCGCTTTACAAGGCGATGGGTGGATTTGCGACGAATGGCGTCAACATGACCAAACTGGAGAGCTACCAGCTCGGCGGAACCTTCTTCGCCACCCAGTTCTATGCCGACGTCGAGGGCCACCCGGACGATCAGCCGCTGCGCCTGGCGTTCGAGGAACTCGCGTTCTTCTCGGCGTACCTGCGGGTGCTCGGCACCTACCCGGCCAGCCCCTTCCGGGCCGAGATCGCCGAGCCAGCCGCCAACCGCGAACTGCGCCCCGAGCCACCGGAGTAGACCGCCCCCTCCACGTTTGTCACCCAAAACATGGTTTAGGGGTGCGATTTAGGGCGCCAAACCCGGTTTGAGGTGACAAACGCCTGGATCGTCTACAAGCGACTCTCGCCGAGGGTGATGGCCACAACGCCGACGATCACGATGGCGATTCCGCTGAGTGTGAGCACTGACATTCGCTCGTGAAAGATGAGGATGCCACCAATGGCTGCGCCCATCGTCCCCAGTCCAGCCCAGATCGCGTACGCCGGCCCCACGTTCAAGGTCTTGAGGGCAAAGGCAAGAAGGGTGAAGGCAACGGCGTAACCCACCACCACTCCGATTGACGGCCATAACTTGGAAAAACCTTCGCTGGCCTTCAGCGACAGCGTGCCGACGACTTCGGCCACGATCGCGAGCAGCAACAGGACCCAGGCCACGTTGACCTACCTTTCAGCCACCGCCGGAGTTGAGGTCCTCGATCCGCAAAGCCTGCAGGCGGGGTGGCGACTCCGGCGACATGAGCACTTCAATGCGCACATCTCCTCGGTCGCCGCTCATCGTCCATCGCGCATGGGCCGGACTGGCCGAGGAGACGGATCCTCGCACGAACGGGCCGAGTGCGGTCAACTCCTGCCAGTGTGCCTGCCGCTCGCTGCGCGGCTGATCGAGGTCGAGGTTCATCGACGCTATCTCATCGAGCGCGCTGTCATTCCACTGATTGAGCAGGGACTCGGCAAGGTTCATCGCGGCAGCGGTTTCGGGCCAGAGAGTGCCGAGGACATTCTCGAAATCATCAGCTGCCGTCTCACTGACGATTTCGTCGAGCAACGCCGCACATGCCTTGCCCATCGGTGCATAGGTGCGATTGGCCAGCGCGACGATCCCCCACCCTGACTGCGGATGCCACCGCATGTGCGAGCCGAATCCGGGATAGCCCCCGCTGTGATGGATGAAGCGACCGTGCTGAGAACTCTCGGCGACGTACAGACCCATGCCGTAGGACTGGGTGACGCAGCCGTCTCCGCCGGCCTCCAACCGGGCGAACGTCTGGGGTGACTGCATCTCGCGCCGCGACCATGGATCGAGCGGCCCCTCGATCGGTTCCAGCCGCCAGGCCGACGACAGGAATTTCACCCACTGCACA
>JAYNIC010000011.1:4218-21998 GCA_038108715.1 Candidatus Nanopelagicales bacterium
GACTAAAGGCACCAGGACTCGGCTCGACCTGCTCGACCTGCTCAGCGGCCAAGGGATGCCAGCCGACAACTCGATTCGTTGTCTTCGCTACGTCGTACGTCGTACTTGTCAATTCGAGCGGGTAAAGGATCGTGTCGCGCACGACGTCGGTGTAGGGCTGTCCAGTCGCCGCCGAGATCACCCGCCCGAGAAGTGCGTACCCGAGGTTGGAGTATTCGAAGTCGAGGCCCGGAACACGACAGACACTGAAGCCGACGGCGCCAAGCTCGTCGAAGTCATCGACGGGAAGTCCCTCCTGCCGATCACCCCAGGGGTCATCGGTCGGGAATCCCGCCGTCATCGTGAGCAGGTGACGGATCCGCAGCGCCGGCGCATCGTCGGGGAGCCCGACACGACGCAACTGCGGCAGGTACGACGACACGTGGTCATCGAGGGCCAGAACACCGCGATCTCGAAGAGCGAGGATGGTGGCTGCGGTGAAACTCTTCGTCATCGAGGCAATACGGAACTGCCGGCCAAGCGCGCCAGCGCCGATCACCTCATGAAGTACCGCTTCGCCATGCCAGATCAGGCCGATCTCAATATCCCGTACCCGCTCCGCGTTAGCGAGCTCCTCAAGCCGAGTCCGCACAAGAGCCCGGGCCGAGTCGACATCCACGGCGCGACGCTACCGCTCAGACCCCCACGCCACGATCATCTGGTTGAAGTACTCCAGATTCCCTTCGCCAGCCCCTATTCTCCTTTGCATCTGCAGGGCAGCCGGGCTCCTGCAGCATCTGAGGAGGCGCCATGGGATTCGGTCAAGCCGTCAAACACGTGTTCAGCAACTACGCCACCTTCCAGGGCCGCGCGAGCCGCTCGGAGTTCTGGTGGTTCTACCTATTCATGATCATCGTGAACGTCGTGCTCACGATCCCCTACCTCATCGGGTTCCTCACCAGCCCCAAGGTGGAAATCTCGCCCGGGGTGTATGAGATCACGTCGCTGAGCCCGCTGGCCATCATCGGCATCGTGCTCCTGACCATCTGGGGTCTGGCGACGATCATCCCCATCATTTCCGTATCCGTGCGTCGCCTGCACGACACGAACCGCTCCGGCTGGTGGTGGTGGCTGAACCTGCTGTTCATCTGCGCGATCGGCCCGATCATCCTGCTCGTGTTCTACATCCTGCCGAGCACACCGGGACCCAACAACTACGGCGAAGGTCCCGCGACCGCCTGAACCCCAACAAGACGAGCGGGCATCGATCTAGGAGACTAGGCCGGTGCCCGCTCGTCTTGTCATCATCGGATCCGGGGAAACTTCGCCCACGATGGTGAAGTTGCACCGCGAGCTGCTCGCCGCCGCCCCCGGGGTTGCGGCCATGCTCGATACCCCGTTCGGGTTCCAGGTGAACGCCGACGACCTCACCGACAAGATCCGCGGCTACTTCAGCGAGTCCGTGGGCCGAGACATCGATGTTGCCCGGTGGCGCCGGCGCGACGAGCCCGCCACCGTGCGCGAGCGGGCCCTCGCCACGATGAACCGCGCCGACTGGGTCTTCGCCGGACCAGGCAGTCCGTCGTACGCCCTGCGCCAGTGGATCGACACTCCGGTCCCGACAGCCTTGATCGACATGATCGGTCGTGGGGGCACGGCTGTCGTGGGCAGTGCGGCGGCCGTCACCCTGGGCGAGTTCTCTATCCCCGTCTACGAGATCTACAAAGTGGGTGACGAGCCCCGATGGGATGCTGGCCTGGACCTCCTCGGCAGCCTGATTGGCATCCGCGCGGCGGTGATCCCGCACTATGACAACCGCGAGGGTGGCCGGCACGACACGCGCTTTTGCTACCTCGGAGCCGAGCGTCTTGCCACCATGGAAGAGTCACTCCCCGACGAGGTCGGCGTCCTCGGCGTCGACGAACACACCGCGGTCGTCCTTGACCTCGAAAGCAGGACCGCCACTGTGCACGGGGCTGGCGGCATCACACTTCGCCATCGCGATCGTCAGATCGTCATCCCGGCCGGGGAGTCCCTGACCATCGACGACCTCGCCTCACACGTCCGTGGCGATGGCGGTTCTTCGGTTGCCGCAGTGGTCGACGCGCCGGCCGCCGCCGAGGTACCCGACGTCGGGCCGACGAATGATGCCCCCTCCCTTCGTGCCCGCGCTTCGCCTTGTCGCCGGGGACCGGGACGACGCCGAAGGCGCCCTCGCCGAAGCACTCGCCCTCGAGGAGCAAATTCATGCCTGGAGCGCCGACACCCTCCAAGGCTCCGAACTCGACAACGCCCGCACGATCCTGCGCGGCATGTTCGTCGCCCTGGCCGGTGCAGCCGAGTCAGGGTTGCGCGATGAGCGCGAGGTCATTGCGCCGTACGTCGAGGTTGCGCTCGAAGTACGCGCGCGCGCACGCGCCAACAAGGACTTCGCCACCAGCGACGCCGTCCGCGATGCTCTTGCCGCTGCCGGCATCGAGGTGCCGACATACACCGAGCCGTCAGGGCCGAGGTAGCCGCCGGCGTAGTGGTTGTTGAGCATCGGTCCCACGCCCGCCATACGCCGCCACAGCACATCGCCGTTGCGTACGTCGACCGCGGTGAACCACCAGGCGTCCGTGCCGATCAGACTGGACTCCTTGGTGTATGTCAGCACCGCGCCATCGGCGGCCACACCCTTGGAGACCAGAGACGGAATGGAGAGTTCATCGTTCTGCCAGGGCAGCGAGCAACCCGACGCGCTCACGTCGACCTTGGCGAAGCCGGGGACCGTCGTGCGACCACCGGCCACCGCGAAGGCGGAATACCCGTAGTTGTTCTCCACGAAGAGCGCGTCGTCCATCGCAATGAGAGCGTTCTCCCCCGCACTCTCCCCATCACCGAAGACCGGGACGGCGCAGTGCTGTTGCGGCCGTGCGCCACTGACGTCCACGACGACCACGTTCATCCGCGGCTCGGCATTGTCGGTGATCGCCACGAAACGCCCATCGGCGAACACCGTCGGCGTCGTGCCGGAGGCACGACTGGTTTGGCCCGGCTTTCGCCGTTCCCCGCGGTCGTAGGCGAAGCGCCACATGACCTCGGGGTTGCCAGCAACATCGTCGACGCGCAGCAGGTCTTCACCGGTGACGACGTACGCCGTGCCATTCGCACCGAGGGCGAATGAGTTTTCGATGTCGACCGAACCGTCACGGCCCACGAGCGTCGCGCGGGCCTGACCTGTCGTCGTGTCGAGCAGACCCACGCTCCCCTCGCGGCCGACAAACCACAGGCCGCTTTCACCGTTCGGGAGGACCGATGTGATGCCCTCCCCCGGAAGCAAGACCTCTGCGACGGCGAACTCATCGATCATTTGCAGGGTGCGCGCGTCGAAGCGACCAATGACACCGTTCGGCAGGGGGGCGACGAGCCGTTCCTTCGCGTCGAGGATGGCGTAGCCACCACCGGAGAAGTTGGTGAGCGCATCGGTGGCAAGTGGCCGGTCGGCGAGTTTGCGTTCAGCGAGCGGCGCCAGGGTCCGGGGGTCGAGGACGAAGCCCTGCACCCGGGTCGGGCTCACGCACACCGCGATGAGTTCGCCGTAGCCGTTCCACAGCAACGAGGCGCAGTCACCGCCGGCGAAGAAGGACGCGACCTCACTATTCTCGGGATCCGGGAGCGCAACGCCTCGGTAGGCATCGGTCATCCAAGCGTCGTTGTGAATACTCGACCATTGGCCTGGGGCGAGACCGAGTTGCGGGGGCTCAGGCGCGGTGACCGGCACCCCTGATGTGCCGGAAAGGTCCACCTGACTCACCCACGGTGGGCGCGGGAATTGCGGGATCGACGAGCTTGCGAGGGAGTTCACGACACTCACCGCGGCATATGTCGCCACCAGGCCGATGACTGCGGGGGCGAGGCCGGGCAAGGGTGTGGCCTGCGGATCCGATCGCCACAGAGCGAGGATGAGCAGAAGCGCCGCGACTGCGAGGATGCCGGCCACAACCTGGCGAGGCAGCCACGCGACGGCCGGCCAAGCCCCCGTCGCGAGGACGATGAGCAGGATCGCGATAGAGATGAGCGAGATGATCGGAGGCCGAAGGCGTCCGCGATAGATGCCCGGGATGCTGACCCACAGGGCCACGACGACGCCTGCGATGAGCACGAGCAAAACCCCGGCCGCGATGTAGACCGGGGCGCCGGCTCGCACACCCGAGCCGATCGTTCCGGCTCCTACCCAGAGGGAGACGACCAACCCCATCGGGGTGGTGACGGCGATGGCGGCGATAAGGGTGCCGACGGCGGCGGCGATACGTATCGCTCGTGCACCCATCGCTCCATCCTTGCGTACCGGGTGCCTCTAGGCTGCGGACATGGCCTACGACGTTCAGCGCCTGCGCGACCAGGTCCCTGCTCTCGCCGCGGGCACGGCCCACTTCGACGGACCCGGGGGGACGCAGATGCCGACCCCCGTGATTGAGGCCATCGCCGACACTCTCGCCGCCGGTGTCTCCAATCGTGGGCGCCTCACTCCGGCCGAACGCCGAGCCGATGACACGGTCATCGCCGCTCGTGCGGCCATGGCCGATCTGCTCGGTGCCGATCCGCGCGGGATTGTTTTCGGCCGCAGCATGACCCAGATCACCTTCGACATCGCGCGGACACTCGCGCAGGACTGGGGTCCGGGCGATGAGGTCGTGGTGAGCAAACTCGATCACGACGCCGATGTGCGGCCGTGGGTCATCCACGCCGAGCGCGTCGGCGCCACCGTGCGCTGGGCCGAGTTCGATCCATCCACCGGTGAACTCACCCCAGAAGAGGTCCTGCGCCATGTCGGTGACCGCACCCGACTTGTGGCCTTGACCGGTGCGTCCAATCTCATCGGGACCCGACCCGATCTCGCGGCTGTGGCGCGCGGCGTCCACGATGCCGGTGCCCTGTTCTATGTCGACGGCGTACACCTCACCGCGCATGCACCGGTCGATGTCGCCGCCATTGACGCTGACTTCTACGCGTGCTCGCCGTACAAGTTCCTCGGCCCCCACCTCGGTGCGCTCGCCGCCGCGCCGGAACTTCTCGAGCGACTGCATCCGGACAAACTCTTGCCGGCAACCAATGTCGTGCCGGAGCGTTTCGAACTCGGCACGCTGCCATACGACTTGCTCGCCGGTGTCACCGCAGCGGTCGACACCCTCGCCGATCTCGTGCCCGGTGAGGGCGATCGTCGCGCGCGCGTCCTCGCCTCGATGGAGGCGCTGGAGGAGTACGAGGACGGCTTGCACGAGCACATGCGCACGGGCCTGGAGTCGATTCCCGGCATCCACCTCTACAGCAACGCTGCCCGTCGTACGCCGACCGAGACCTTCACCATCGACGGTCATTCCAGCGAGGACATCTCGGTTGCGCTCGGTCAGCGAGGGGTGAGCGCACCGGCCAGCAACTTCTACGCACTCGAGGTGTCGCGCCACCTCGGCCTCGGCGATGAGGGGGGCGTGCGCGTGGGCCTCGCGCCGTACAGCACGGTCGAGGAGATCGACCGACTTATCGAGGGCCTGCGCGAGATCACCGACTAGTTTTCTGACACGACCCGACCGTAGGGAGATCACATGCTCGCCGCAGCTGCCACCGCCATCGATCCGGCCGATCCACTGGCCGGCCTGACCGTCGGGCAGATGCCTGAGCCCGAGGTGCCCGAGGGCTGGGTGCGCGTGCACGTCAAGGCGGCGAGCCTGAACCATCATGACCTGTGGAGTCTGAAGGGTGTCGGCCTCCCCGCCGATCGCCTGCCGATGATTCTCGGCTGCGACGCGGCCGGGGTACTCGATGGTGGGCGCGAGGTCATCGTGCACGGGGTGATCGGCAATCCATCGGCCGGCGGTGGCGACGAGACGCTCGATCCCAAGCGCAGCCTGCTGTCCGAGGTCTACCAGGGCACGCTGGCTGAGCAAGTCGTCGTCCCCGCGCGCAATGTCATCGACAAGCCCGCCGAGTTGTCCTTCCGACCGCCTGGTTGACGGCGTACCGGATGCTCACGACCAAGGCGGGAGTGCAGCCTGGCCAGACGGTGCTCGTGCAGGGTGTCGGCGGTGGTGTCGCCACGGCCGCCATCGCGCTCGCGCACCAGCTCGGTGCGCGCGTGTGGGCCACCAGTCGAGATGAGTCCAAGCGCGCGGCGGCCGTGGAACTCGGGGCCGACGAGGCTTTCGAGTCCGGTGCGCGCCTGCCCGAGCGTGTCGATGCGGTGATGGAGAGCGTCGGCGAGGCGACCTGGTCACACTCGTTGAAGTCGCTCAAGCCCGGTGGTCGCCTTGTGGTGTGCGGCGCGACAAGCGGTCCGAATCCGCCAGCCGACCTCAACCGCGTCTTCTTCCTGCAGTTGCAGGTACTCGGCTCGACGATGGGGACGCTGGAGGAGCTCATCGCGCTGACCGACCTCATGGTGAGCACCGGACTGCGCCCGACCATCTCGGCGACGTACCCGCTGGCCCAGGCCCGCGATGCCCTCGAGCAACTCGCCTCCGGTGACGTCATCGGCAAGATCGTCCTCACCGTCTAACCTCTCCCCCACGTTTGTCCCCTCAAACCGCGTATTGAGGCTCAAATTGGCGCCGAGAACGCGGATTTGGGTGACAAACGTGAAGAGGTCGGAGGTCAGTAGTGGGAGGCGGCGGCGTCATGCACGGAAATGCGCTTGCGGAACACCCAGAAGGACCAGGCCTGGTAGGCGATCACCAGCGGCAGCGCAAACGCTGACACCCACGTGATGACCGTCAGTGAGTACTCACTTGCCGCGGACCCGCTGACGGTGAGGCTGTCGGCAGGGTCAAGCGAGCTCGGCAGAACATTCGGGTAGATCGCAACAAACATCTGGAGTACGAACGCCGCCACCGCGACCCCGTGTGCCCAGAACGCGATCATGGGCTTGCGCCGCCAGTTGGCCACCAGCGCGATGAACATGCCGAGAACCGCGAGGACGCCAAGCAGCAGCGCTACGACGTCGCTGCGTGAGTAGGCCCAGTACGTCCACACGGCAAACGCCGTCATGAGCGCGCCAGCCACAACGTCGAACCGCATTGCCCACTGCTCATTGCTCACCTGCACCGGGCCGGTCGTCTTCAAGGCCAGGAACGTCGCGCCGTGCGCGAGGCTGAAGGTCAGCAGCGTGAGCCCACCAAGCAGCGAGTACACGTTGATGAAGGACCACAGACTATTTCCGACGAACTGACCGTCGGAGGTCAGCGGGATGCCGTGCACGATCCCGGCCCAGAAGACACCGAAGAGCAAGGCCAGTAGCGCGGAGGCCACCGAGACCGAGGTGTCCCACACTAAACGCCACCGCTCCCCCGGTCGCTTATAGCGATACTCGATCGCTACCGCTCGCACGATGATGGCGATGATGACCAGCAGAAGGGGCAGGTACGCCGCCGGGAAGAGTGCGGCGTACCAGGCGGGGAACGCCGCGAAGATGGCGATGCCCCCGGTGATGAGCCACACCTCGTCGGCATCCCACACCGGACCGATCGCGGCAAGCATCTGCGTGCGCTCGGCCTCATCCCGGCCGAGCGTGCGCGACAAGATGCCAACCCCGAAGTCGAAGCCCTCGAGGAAGAAGAAGCCGATCCACAGGGCGGCGATGACGAAGAACCAGATCTCGGGCAGTCCCACTCAGACCACCTGCTTCGGCAGATCCGATGCCGGTTCGCCGGCCATGGGTTCGTCGTCCGGGATCGGCCCGGCGATGACGTAGCGGCGCATGAGGATGAACTCCACGATGGCGAACGCGCCGTACAGCAGGAAGAAGATCGGCAGGCTGAGATAGAGGAAGGACGGCGAGATCGACGACACCGCGTCCTCTGTTTTCAACATGTTGTAGACGACCCACGGCTGGCGGCCGTTCTCGGTGAAGATCCAGCCGAACATGTTGCCGAGCCACGGCGTGAAGACGATCCAGATCGAGATCGCCCAGAAGAGGCGCCCCTCCGGCAGCCGGCCCTTGCGGGTGCGCCACCACGCCACGAGCATCCACGCCGCGCCGACGAGACCGAATCCCATCATGAGGCGGAAGGAGTAGAACGCGATCCAGACATTGGGCGTGTAGTCGCCGGGGCCGAACTCCTCCTCGTACTGCGCCTGCAACTCATTGGCGCCCGTCACCGTGCCGTCCAGGGAGTTCGTGGCGACGATCGACAGCATGCAGGGGATGGAGATCTCCCAGATGTTCTCGCGCGCCTCCTGGTCAGGAATCGCAATGATCCCGAGCGACGCGCAGGGCCCTTCGGTTTCCCACAGCGCCTCACCGGCCGCGATTTTCATCGGTTGGTCCTGGGTGACGAAGACGCCGAGGATGTCGCCGACGATGAGTTGGCCCATGGCCGCAATGAGGCCCATCGCGATCGCGGACTTCCACGCCCAGCGCATCTGCTCCACGTGCTGGCGCCGCTTCAGGTGGTACGCCGCCACCGCGAAGACGAACACCGACGCCGCGACGAGTCCACCGAGCACCGTGTGCGCGTAGGCCCAAAGGGCAAAGGGCTGGAAGAGCACCGCCCAGATGTCGGTGAGGACCGGGTAGCCGGTGAGCGGATCGAGTTCGTAGCCCACCGGATGCTGCATCCAGGAGTTCGCCACGATGATGAAGTACGCCGATGCCCAGGTGCCGGCGACGAAGACCCAGATGGTCAGCATGTGGATTGTCCGCGGCAACCGGTCGCGACCGAAGAGCCACAGCCCGAGGAACGTCGACTCCAAGAAGAAGGCGAGCAGACCCTCCATGGCGAGTGGGGCGCCGAAGACGTCGCCGACGAACCGGCTGAAGACCGACCAGTTCATGCCGAACTGGAACTCCTGCACGATGCCGGTCACGATGCCCATGGCGAAGTTGATGACCAGCAGCGACCCGAAGAAGCGCGTCATGCTCCGATAGATCGGATTACCCGAACGCCAGTAGAGCGTCTCCAGCATGGCCACGAACGGTGCAAGTCCAAGCGTGAGCGGGACGAACAGGTAGTGGTAGAGGGTCGTCGTCGCGAACTGCAGGCGCGAAAGATCGACGAGCAGGCTGTCACCCATGCGGGCCATCTAACCGTCTTTCGCTGGCCCGTGTGGGAGCCTGGGCGAATGCGCCTCGTTGACGCCTTGACCTACGGTGCCGTATCGGTGACGGTCACCTCCTTGGAGATGGTGGCGCCCCCGGATGACGCAGTCGATCCCCCTCCTGGGGCCGCGCTCCGGGTCATGGCCGAGCCTCGCCCGGATCTGTCTCGCGACTTCTACGCCCGCGTGGGTGCCGACTGGCACTGGGTGGACCGTCTGGAGTGGTCCGACGAGCAGTGGCTCGCCTGGGTGGACCGACCCGAGCATCACCTGCTCGTGTGCGAGATGGACGGCGTAGCGATGGGCTATGCCGAACTCGAAGAGCAACCCGACGGCGCGGTCGAGATCGCCTACTTCGGGCTGCTGCCCGAAGCGTTGGGGCGCGGCCTTGGGCGCTGGTGGCTCGCTGCCGTCATCGAGCACGCCTGGTCGCTCCCAGGCGCCACCCGGGTGTGGGTGCACACGTGTGAGTTGGATTCCCCGGCAGCGCTGCCGAACTACCTTGCGCGCGGATTCACCGAGTCCGGTCGCCAGATCGAATGGCGCCTGCCGGACTAAGTCTCGCTCCCTTCACAAGCCGACTCGTTTTCGACCTCTCGACGCTCGTTTCGTCGAAATTTCGTCGGCTTGGGGGCGTGGGTGGTGCTTAGCAGCCAACTTCTGTGGTCCAACCTCAATGGCGCCGACCTCACCGGCGCCAACTTCTCCGGTGCATCCCTCAACGGCTCCACCTTCACCGGTGCGACGTGGTCCAACGCGACCTGCCGAACGGGACCGTCACCGACACCGGCTGCTAGCCGATTGCCGCCCCAACTCGCTGCAGACCTGCCCTTGGATCAGGCCCGCGGGGCTAGGGTGGAACCGTGAGCGAGGACAACGAAACTCCGCGGCCCGAGGACCCAGCGACGCCAGAGTCCGACGCAGGACCGCCACTAGGCCAGCCGCTTCCTCCGCCAGGTGCGCCAATGCCGCCTCCCGGGGGCGCGACTCCACCACCGCCAGCGCCTCCTCCGCCTCCCGCGCCGCCCGCCTATTCGCCGCCCCCACCACCGGCCTACCCACCGGCACCGGCATACGGCGCACCTCCGGCCCAGCCCTACGCGGGCTATCCGCCGAGGCCGGCCAAGCCAAAGACCAACGGCCTTGCCATCGCGTCGATGGTCCTTGGCATCTTGTCGATTGTCTTCTTCTGCGCATGGTTCTTCCCGGTCATGCCGATCCTCGCGGTCGTCTTCGGCCACATCGCGCTGAGTCAGATCCGCAGGCAGGGCACCGCCGGACGTGGCATGGCCCTCGCCGGCCTGATCACGGGATACCTCGGCCTAGCCCTCACCGTTGTCATGATCATCCTGATGATCGTCGGCACGGTCACATCACCCACGCCGAACTTCTAGTCCCACCGACATTCGAGGAGTCTTGTGTCCCGCAAGGGGTGGGCGCTGTTCCTTGCCCTGTCGGTGATCTGGGGTACGCCGTACCTCTTCATCCGCATCGCCGTCGAGCACGTCGAACCCTCCGTGCTCGTGGCGCTGCGCGTCGGCCTGGCCGCCCTTCTACTGCTGCCCATCGCCGCGGCGCGCGGTCAATTCCGCGGCATTCGCCCCTACCTGCCATGGATCGCGCTCTTCGGTGTCGTCGAGATCACCGGGCCGTTCCTCATGCTGGGGTACGCCGAGACCGCACTGCCGAGTTCGACGACCGCGCTGCTCATCGCGGGCGTCCCGATTGTGGCGGCCGTCCTCGCGCGTTCTTTCGGCCTGGACCGACGCCTCGGCATCACCCGCATTGCTGGCCTCGCGATCGGCATCAGCGGTGTCGCCGTACTTGTCGGGCTCGACATCCCCGGTGACCAATGGTGGGCGGTGGGCGCCGCCGGCGTAACCGTCGTGGGCTACGCGCTCGGGCCCATCGTCATCTCCACCCGGCTCGGTGGCGCACCCCCGCTGGCGGTCATCAGTCTCGCACTGGCGATGAACGCTCTGATCTACGCGCCACTCGCCTGGATCCAACGACCCACCGAGGCGGTGCCTGCCTCAGCGTGGTGGTCCATCATCACCCTCGGCATCCTGTGCACGGCGATCGCCTTCCTCATCTTCTTCGCTCTCGTGGCAGAAGTCGGCCCGTCGCGCATGACCGTCATCACGTTCTTGAATCCTGCGGTCGCGATCACCCTGGGCGTCGTACTGCTCGCCGAACCGATCACCTGGGGCCTGCTCATCGGCTTCCCGCTGGTACTTCTCGGCTCATACCTCGCCACCCGCCCGGACCGCAATCCCGCGGCCGCGATCGAGGACGCCCCCCACGCGTGATTTATCACCTCTGCCTATCGCACTTCTCACAAATCTGCGCTTGCCCTATCGATCAAGAGGCGAAAGGGTAGAGGCACCGCACGTCTGCGCTGCGGCACGAACATAAGGAGAGGTAGATGGAAGGCGAAGGCAAGTGCCCCATGTCGGCTGGCGCCGCTGTCGGCACGCAGAACGAGGACTGGTGGCCCGATCAGCTTGACCTGCGCGTGCTTCAGCAGTACCCGGTCCAGGCCGATCCCATGGGCGAGGATTTCGACTACGCCAAGGAGTTCGAGTCCGTCGACCTCGCCGCGGTGAAGGCTGACCTCAAGGCCCTGATGAAGGATTCACAGGTGTGGTGGCCCGCCGACTACGGCCACTACGGCCCGTTCTTCATCCGGATGGCGTGGCACAGCGCCGGCACCTACCGCATCAGCGATGGCCGCGGTGGCGGCGGTCGAGGCATGCAGCGCTTCGCCCCCCTCAACAGCTGGCCGGACAACGTCAACCTCGACAAGGCACGCCGACTGCTCTGGCCGGTGAAGGCCAAGTACGGTCGCAAGATCTCCTGGGCTGACCTGTTCATCCTGGCCGGCACGATGGCGATCGAGGACATGGGCCTGCCGTCGTACGGCTTCTCCGGTGGCCGCGCCGACGTGTACGAGCCCGACATGACCTACTGGGGCAGCGAGACCGAGTGGCTCGCCGACAACCGCTACACCGGTGATCGCGAACTCGAGAACCCGCTCGCCGCCGTGCAGATGGGCCTGATCTACGTCAACCCCGAAGGCCCCAATGGCAACCCTGATCCCGTCGCCTCCGGCCGCGATATCCGCGAGACCTTCGCGCGCATGGCGATGAACGACTACGAGACGGTCGCGCTCACCGCGGGTGGTCACACCTTCGGCAAGATGCACGGCGCTGGCGATCCCAATAAGTACGTCGGCCCCGAGCCCGAGGGTGCACCCATCCAGCAGATGGGCCTGGGTTGGAAGAACACGATGGGCACCGGCAACGGTGACGACACCATCAGTTCCGGTCTCGAGGGTGCGTGGACGCAGACGCCCACCACCTGGGACATGACCTACCTTGAGCTGCTCTTCAACTACGAATGGCAGCTCACCAAGAGCCCGGCCGGCGCGCAGCAGTGGATCCCGACTGATCCGGCCGCCGCCGAGCTCGTGCCCGACGCGCACGACCCGAGCAAGCGTCACGCACCGGTCATGACGACGGCCGACCTCGCGATGCGCTTCGATCCGGTCTACGAGCCCATCGCGCGCCACTTCCTGGCCAACCCCGAAGAGTTCGCGGACGCCTTCGCCAAGGCGTGGTTCAAGCTCACGCATCGTGACCTCGGACCGAAGTCGCGCTACGTCGGCCCGGACGTGCCGGCCGAGGACCTCATCTGGCAGGACCCGATCCCCGCACCGGCTCAGCCGCTGGTCTCCGCCGCAGACGTCGCTGACCTGAAGGCAACGATCCTGGGTTCCGGACTCAGCGTGTCCGAGTTGGTCGGCACCGCGTGGGCCTCGGCCGCCACCTTCCGTGGCACTGATCGTCGTGGCGGCGCCAACGGTGGGCGCATCCGTCTGGATCCGCAGCGCGGCTGGGAGGTCAACGATCCCGGTCAACTGTCACGGGTGCTCACGACCCTCGAGGGCATTCAGGCTGACTTCAATGGCGCCGGCGGCGCTCAGATCTCCATGGCCGACCTCATCGTGCTCGCCGGTGCTGCCGGAGTCGAGAAGGCGGCGAAGGATGCGGGCGTCACCATCGAGGTGCCCTTCGCCCCCGGCCGCGGTGACGCGACGGCGGAGATGACCGATGAGGCGTCGTTCGCCGTCCTTGAGCCGAAGTTCGACGGCTTCCGCAACTACTTCGGCAAGGGTTACACGGCAACGCCGGAGAAGTTGCTCGTGGAGCGCGCCACCCTGCTCGACCTAACGGCCCCGCAAATGGCTGTTCTGGTAGGTGGCATGCGTGCACTTAACGCCAACACCGGTGGCTCCCAGGTGGGCGTCCTCACCACGCGTCCCGGCGTACTGACGAATGACTTCTTCGTCAACATCGCCGACATGGGCACGGAGTGGAGCCCGTCGTCCAGCGATGACAATCTCTTCGAGGGTCGCGATCGCACGAGCGGTGAGGTGAAGTGGACGGCGAGCCGTGTCGACCTCGCCTTCGGCTCTGACTCGCAGCTCCGGGCGCTCACCGAGGTCTACGGTGCCGCGGACGCGCAGGAGAAGTTCGTCAAGGACTTCGTCGCCGCGTGGGACAAGGTCATGATGAACGACCGCTTCGACCTGTTGCACTAATCGACCGGCCGCCGGACTCCTCTCCCCGGCCCGGACACCCGATGGGGTGGCCCCCGAGGTCGCGCGCGGGGCACCCCCACGGCGTCTTGTCAGGCCCGGTCCGCCACCCAGCGCGCGGGGCCCGACCTAGCCCCCAGGGGGGCGGCGAAGAACGACGCGAAGGGGATTGTCCCGGCGAGGAGCACCGCAATCGTGCGACCGACGCTGAAGCGCATGCGGAAGCTGATGTCGACCCCGGCGGCGACGTACAGCACGTAGAGCCAGCCGTGCGCCTGCCAGCCGATCGCATACATGGTCGCCAGTGGGCCACTCTCGGTCATTCCGAAGACGTACTTCAGCGGCAGGAAGACCACGGACATGATGGCCAGCAGGATGCCGGTGACCCAAGCCATGACGCGGTAGCGGACGAGTGCGCCGGAAAGACCCTTCACGTCGCCAGGCTATCGGCGTTGGCCTCGTCGCGCCGCCCACGGATCGCCCACATCCACCACATCACCCAGGCGAAGCCGGCGAACACGAACCACTGCACCGTGTACGCCGCGTTCTGCCAGGGGAACGGCGCACCGCCGGCGGCAACCGTCGGCGCGACGGGAACCAAGCCCGGATCGCTGGCCGGGTCCTGCTCGGCAAGCACGAACAGGAGCGATATGACCGGTGCACCCCACTCCGCCTCGATCTCCGGTCGCGACGCCACCACCAGATCGCCCTCGGGGCTGCGCGGCCGGTCGGCGTAGAAAGTCTCGAAGGGCTGCAGGGTGCCGCTGACCGACACCGGACCGGTGGGGATGGCCGTCGCGGCAGCACCGCGATCCTCGACCCAGCCCCGCAGGACGACGACTGTCTCTCCCTCGGTCGTCAGCGGTGTCAACACCCACCAACCGGAGCGACCCTCGAACGCGCGAGGGCCGACGTAGATCTGCTGATCGGCGTACTCGCCACTGGCGTACGCCGATCGGCCCACGGACATCGCCGGGAAGCCGTCAACATCGGCAGCATCGGCCACCGCGACTGGTTCGGCGATTGTTGCGCGCTCGAGATCAAGGGCTTCCTGAGTTCGCTGCCACTGCCACCACCCGGCAACGACGCACAGGGCGCTCACCACAACCGCGGTCACGGTGAGGGCGACGAGGCGCGAACGAGAGACCGCCACGGTCAATCCGGGCGCTGCCCTGTGCCGTTCTCGGGCCCTGTGCCGCTCTCCCCGGCCTCCTCTGCCCGCTCGGTCAACTCGGCGTCGTACTGCCGCTCGCGATCACCGGGACCGTCGGGGAGATTGGGATCGACCTTGTTCATCTGCTTGCGCAGGGAGCGGTAGAGCAGGACGACGGCGATGACGAGGAAGGCGAATGACAGGAAGCCGAGCAGTCCGGGCGTCACGCGCGAGGGGTCGATGGGCGGCTCCTCGGGCAGTGGGCTCGGATCAGCGCTCTCGACCCACAAGATCACGTTCAGCAGGGTCATCACGACATCCATCATGCCCCCCGCAGCCCGGCGAAGAGATCTGACTCCGGGGTGGGCGAGGTGATCCTGGACACGGCAAGCTCGTAGTCCTCGGTGGGCCAGACCTCACGCTGGAGCTCGAGGGGTACGGCGAACCAGCGACCTTCGGGATCGATCTGGGTGCGGTGAGCCAGCAGGGCAGCGTCACGGGTCTCGAACCATTCAGCACACGGAACTCGGGTGGTGATGCGCTTGTCGCGCTCGTGGTCCTCCCAGCCTTCAAGCCATTCGCCGTATGGCGATTCCATGCCCCGCTCGAGAAGAGCGTGATGCAGTGCGCTCACCCGGCCGTAGGAGAAGGTGAAGTGGTAGTAGACCTTCGCCACCTCCCAGGGCTCCCCCAGTTCGGGGAAGGCCGTCGGATCCGCAGCCGCCTCGAAGGCCGCCATGGAGATCTCGTGGGTGCGGATGTGATCGGGATGGGGATAGCCACCGAGCTCGTCGTACGTCGTCAGGACGTGCGGACGGAACTCGCGGATGAGCGCGACCAGCGGCTTGGTCGCGACCTCGAGCGGAAGTGCGGCGAACGAGCCCTCGGGCACCGGGGGCTTGGGATCGCCCTCGGGGAAGCCGGAGTCCTCGAAGCCGAGCCAGACCTGTCGAACGCCCAGAATCGCAGCGGCGTCGGCCATCTCCCGACGACGTACCTCGGCGAGTCCAAGAGTGTCGACGTCGACCTGGGCCGCGGCGTTGAGGACATCGCCACGCTCGCCACCGGTGCAGGTGACGACGAGGACATCGATGCCCTCCTGCACGTAGCGGGCCATGGTGGCCGCGCCCTTGCTCGACTCGTCGTCGGGATGGGCGTGGACAGCCATCAGGCGCAGTTGTTCGGGCACCGGGCTAGTCTGCCAAGGTAGGCAGGTGGCCGCGCTTCGGAGGTGCCCGTGGGAGTGATCGACCCGCGGACGCTGTCGCCCGGCCTCCAGGCGCGCTACGGGGTCGGGCAGCGGTCGCCGTGGGGGTGGGTGTGGGGCGCCCTGGCTGTGCTGGTCTTCATCGCCGCTCTGGCCTTCGTGGCGATCAACCTCGCGGCACCCCGAGTGGACGGCAAACTCCTGGCCTGGGATGACACGGCGCCGGACCACGTGGACGTGACCTTCGAGGTGAGCCGGCCCGAGGGGCAGACGGCGTACTGCGTCATCCGGGCACAGGACTCCTCGCGCGTCGACGTCGGGTACGCCGTAGTGGAGATCCCCGAGGGTGAGGGCTACGTCCAGGTGACCTACCCCTTGCGCACCATCTCCGCGGCCTTCGTGGTGGACCTGCTCGGCTGTGGGGAGAACAACCCGCCCGATCGCGTGCTGCCGCCACAGTTCCCACCCGGCGTCGTCCCGCCCGAGCAACCCTGGACCCCCTAGCCGTTCGTCCCGCAAGCCGACGAAATTTCGACGTTACGCACTGCGATTTGGTCGAAACTTCGTCGGCTTGCGAGGGTTTTCGAGCGCCCAACGGATCCGCCGGAAGACGTCGGCGGGATGCGAAAGCATCTCGGGGAACGTCCATCGCACCACGTCAAACCCATCGCCCTCGAGTTCGATCTGCCGGGTCTTCTCAGCCCACAGCGCCTCCGGCGTTTGATACTTCACCTTGCCGTCGGCTTCACCGATGACGTTGTCCAGAGCAAAGTCCACCCGGTACGCCGTGCCACTACCCGTGGTGATCCATTGCTGAGGCACCGGCATCACCAACCCGGACTGACTCCATGACGCCCACGAGAACGATTCCAACACCGTCTCGAGTCGCGGATCGACCAGGGGCAACGCAGCGCGCACTGGCCGCACACCGCGAACTGTCGTGAAACTCACTGCCCTCCGCAATGCCGCATGGACCATGGATCGCACGGCCGGATCTTGGGCCACATTCGTGATGTCCATCGCCGATGCGGGATCTAGTCCGAGAGAGTGCGCGATGTGCAGGCGGGCACCGCCCACGAGAGGCGGAAGGGCGAATCGCGCGGAGCGCGCGACCTCCCGAGCCACGTCGATTGCCGAGGTGAGAGGTGTGGTGATGGGCAAGCCATGCAATTCCGTCACCTGCTCCGGCTGCCAATCACCAAAACGAATGAGGACCTTGCCGCGGCGACCTGGGCGCAAACTCGGCGACGGCCGACACAGCAGGGTTGGAGTGCTCGCCGGCAACGGTCCACGTTCACCGAGATAGCCGACGCCCCAGAGATCCGTCGCCGTGCGACCAGCAACCAGTGATGCGTGTCCGCGTCGGGCCAGGTCATCCACCTCAACCCGCAGCAGGTCGATCAAGTCGGTCTCGGCGCTGCTCGCGACGGCAGGCTCCGCTGGCGCAGGTACGACGTACCAGCCGCCCCGCACTCGATGCACCAGCCCGGCGCTTATCAGGGTGGACATTCGGTCATCGCTGACCTGCCAGGACGAGGCCATAGCTCTGCTGAAGGGGCGACCGCCGCTGACCCGACCGAGATAGGCGGCAGTGTCATAGGAACTCACGTGTGGCACGGCAGCACAGTGCGCGAGGGGAATCGCCACAGGAAGGGGCACCTTCCCATCTGTGGAAAAACCCCTCCGCAAGCCGACGGAATTTCGGCAAAAAGCACCCCCGGAACGTCGAAATTTCGTCGGCGTGCGGAGGGGGCCGGACCCTGGTCATA
>JAYNIC010000012.1:0-6128 GCA_038108715.1 Candidatus Nanopelagicales bacterium
GGATCGTCCTGAGCAGATTCCGGCCGCACTTCCGCTTCCGCGCCCCCGCGTGTGGTTCCTCGAACACGATGGTGATCCGGTAGTGCGCTTCGCCCCTGACGTGGCCTATCGCCGTCCGGAGTGGCTGGCGCAAGAACCACGCGGACGCAACGTCCCCGAGGGCATGCTGTGGTCGCCGGGCATCACCTGGGTGCAGGTACTCGTGGACACGCTGTTTGCCACGCACGTGCGCCCCGGGCTCTTCGAGAGCAGGGGGCACGACTACCGGGCCGATCTCGGCGCTGTCGTGACCGCCGCCTATGACCTGCCGTGCGATGTGGCGACCGCTGAGCGTCTAGAGACCGCCCTGCGCAGCCTCGAGGTGGCGAGGGCCCAGCGCGTCGGTGAGGCCTAATTCCCTCGGGGAGTTGGGGCTACCGGCCCCTAGGCCGTAGCATGTTTCCCTTGCGTCACACTAGACGTGACCTCTCGCGACGAGGAAAGGCCCGCCGTTGTCCAACACGATGTCTTTCGTCGGGCGCGATATGGCCGTGGACCTGGGGACCGCAAACACCCTGGTCTACGTCCGCGGCCGCGGCATCGTGCTCAATGAGCCCTCGGTGGTCGCCATCAATCAGAACACCGGCGGGATTCTCGCCGTAGGCGCCGATGCCAAAAAGATGATCGGCCGTACGCCCGGCAATATCGTGGCGATCCGTCCTTTGAAGGACGGCGTCATCGCTGACTTCGACACCACCGAGCGGATGCTCCGCTACTTCATCCAAAAGGTGCACCGTCGTCGTCATCTCGCCAAGCCTCGTCTGGTGATCTGCGTCCCCTCGGGGATCACCGGCGTCGAGCAGCGCGCGGTCAAGGATGCCGGGTACGCCGCGGGCGCTCGCAAGGTCTACATCATCGAAGAGCCGATGGCGGCGGCCATCGGTGCGAACCTGCCCGTGCACGAGCCCACCGGCAACATGGTTGTCGACATCGGTGGCGGCACGACCGAGGTCGCGGTCATCTCCCTCGGTGGCATCGTGACGTCAATCTCCATCCGCGTGGGCGGAGACGAACTCGACAACGCGATCATCCAGTACGTCAAGAAGGAATACTCGCTGCTGCTTGGCGAGCGCACCGCGGAAGAGATCAAGGTCGCCATTGGCTCGGCCTTCCCGATGCCCGATGAGCCGCACGCAGAGATCCGCGGACGAGACCTGGTCAGCGGCTTGCCACGCACCGTGGTGGTGACCGCGGAGGAGATACGTCGCGCCATTGACGAGCCCGTGAATGCGATCGTCGATGTGGTCAAGACGACGCTGGATCGCACCCCGCCGGAACTTTCCGGCGACATCATGGATCGCGGCATCGTGCTCACCGGTGGTGGAGCGCTCTTGCAGGGTCTCGATGAGCGACTGCGCCACGAAACCGGTATGCCGATCGTGGTGGCAGAGGATCCGTTGGACTGCGTGGCCATGGGGTCGGGCAAATGTGTGGAGGAGTTCGAGGCGCTCCAGCAGGTCCTCATCTCCGAGCCCCGCCACTAGCCCGGTTCCCTCATGCGTGAGAGTCGCACGACCCGCATCGTGCTCGCGATCCTCGTGCTCGTCTCCATCACCCTGGTGATCATCGATCTGCGGGGCAGTTCCTCCGGCCCCACGGCGTTCATCCGGTCGGCAGGCGCCGCGGTCGTGGCGCCCCTAGAACGCGTCTCGGGTGCCATCTTCGGCCCGGTGCTCTCCCTGGGTGACTCCCTGGGCAGCCTCGGCGAAAAGGACGCGCAGATCGCTGATCTGGAGGCGGAGAACGCACGACTGAAGTCGGAGCTTGATGTCGTGGCGAACGACAAGGCGCGGGTTGCCGAACTCGATGCACTCATGGGACTGGCGGGCAACAACGGCTACGAAACCGTCCCCGCGCAGGTGATCGCCGTCGGCCCCGCGCAGGGTTTTGCCTGGACTGTCACGATTGACGTGGGGAGCCGCGACGGGGTCGAGCCGTCTATGTCGGTCATCAGCGGCGCCGGACTGGTTGGTCGAACCATTTCGGTCACTCCGACGACCGCGACCGTTCTGCTCGTGGTAGATGCCACATCCTCGGTTGGGGCGCGGTTGGCCGGCACCTCGCAGATTGGCATCGTGTCGGGAAGCGGTCGCCAGGACGCGCTGCAGATGCAGTTGTTGGATCCGCTCGCCGTGGTTGATGTCGGTGACGTGGTCGTCTCCTTCGGTTCGGAGGCGGATCGGCCCTACGCACCCGGTATTCCGATCGGCACTGTTCTTCAGATGCGTGGCACAGAAGGTCAATTGACACGCTCGGCGATCGTGGAGCCGTATGTCGACGTATCACGACTCGACATCGTCGGTGTGGTGCTGCGTGTCGACGAGCGGGCTCCCCGTGAGCCGCTGCCCATGCCGACGCCTTCGCCCACCAACAGCACGACCGGTGACGACACGGCGACAGCTGACGACTCGGCCACCATCGACGACTCGGCCACCCCCGACGAGACGGCGGTGCCGTGATGGTCGTTCGTCGCCTCCTGCTGTGCCTGGTCCTGCTGCTCCTCGCCGCCGTTCTCGAACTCACCCTTCTGGCGCCGCTGCCCTTCCCCGGAGCGACTCCGCCGCTCGTGCTCGTCACCGTTGCGGCCCTGGCCTTTGCCTTCGGGCCGACGACCGGTGCGGTGTGTGGCTTCGTGGGTGGGATCCTGCTCGATGTGGCGCCGCCCGCCGCGGGAACACTGGGGATCGGCGCCCTGATCTTGACGGTGGTCGGCTACGCCCTGGGACGACTCGCAGATCCCAGCGATCGCCGGCTCCTGGTCGGCGTGGGGGGCACAGCGGCCGCCGGCGGGCTCTCGGTGCTCGCCGTTGCCGTCCTCGGCGGACTGCTCGGAAATCCCCGTACTCAATGGGGCGACGTACCTGGACTGTTCGTGACGGCGGCCGTGTACGCGGCGCTCCTCGCCGTCCTGCTCGTCCCGTTGATTCAGCGCCTTGCTCGACGGCTGGTCCCCGAGGCCTTCTCCCGATAATCGGACGGTTAGTACCGCGTCCGAGGGGACTCGGGACGCCCGCCGTCGTACCGTTATGGGCGTGAAGGTCCGTCCGGACCCTCCTGGCATGCCCGCGCTCGCGGCACGTCGCCGTGACGGATGGATCAAGGAGGTGTGGTGAGCGACCGCTCCAATATCCGCCTCGTGGTCCTCGGAGTGCTCATCATCTCCCTCATCAGCACCCTTTTCGCGCGACTGTTCTATCTTCAGATCGTCGTCGGCGATGAATACGCCGCCCAGGCAGCGAGCAACTCCACCCGCGAGGTCGTCACGCCCGCTGTTCGAGGGCTCATCCTCGATCAGCGAGGGCGTCCTTTAGTGGCCAACCGCACCTCCTTGGTGGTGTCGGTCGATCGCTCGATCCTTGCCCGCGAGGAAGATGACGGAGCAGCCGTCCTCAATCGACTCGCCTCCGCCCTGGGCGTCACCTCTGCCTCCCTGGCGGAGCGACTTCTGCCGTGTGGTTCAGAAGGTGCGCCACCGCTGCCCGTTTGTTGGGACGGCTCTCCGTACCAACCTGTGCCGGTCGCCAAGGATGTGCCGACGGAGACCGCCCTGAAGATCATGGAGCGTCGCACGGATTTCCCGGGCGTCACGGCGCAACTTGAGGCGGTGCGCGAATATCCGGCGCCTTTCGAAGCGAATCTTGCCCATGTGCTCGGCTACGTCGGTCCCGTGACGCAGGAGCAATTGGACACGCAAGGCGAATCGCTGGACCCCGCGCGGCTGCGCGCTCGCGATCTCGTTGGTCGCAACGGACTGGAAGCGCAGTACGACGCGGAACTGCGGGGCATCCCCGGAATCACCTCGCTGGCGGTCGATCAGGTGGGTCGCGTCACGGGCACCGTGAGTGAGTCCGACCCGGTCGCGGGCAACTACGTTGTCACCAATATCGACGCCCATTTGCAGCAAGTCGTGGAGACCGCACTCGAGGAGGCCGTGCTGCGGTCGCGTGAGGCAGGTGAGGTCGCGGACAGTGCCGCCGGTGTGGTCATCGACGTGACCAACGGCGCCGTGCTGGCGATGGCGAGTTACCCCACGTATGACCCGAGTCTTTGGGTCGGCGGCATCTCCAACACCGACTACGCCAAGTTGCTCGCGGATCAGGCGTTGTCGTCAAACGTCATTCAGGGCACCTTCCCCCCGGGTTCGACGTTCAAGGTGGTGACGACGGTAGCCGCGGCACGAGAGGGCTATGACCTCTACGGCACGTACGACTGCCCGGGTGACTACACCGTCGGTTCACAGCGGTTCCGCAACTTCGAGTCCTCTGCCTACGGTCCCATCACCTTGGAACGCGCGCTGGAGGTCTCGTGCAACACGGTCTTCTACCGCATGGCCGACGAGATGTGGCTGAAGTCCGGTGGTCTGTACGCACCAAATGGCGCACCGGATCCCATCGCCGACGCTGCCGACTCTTTTGCGCTGGGCCGGCGTACCGGCATCGACTTGCCCAACGAGGCCGCGGGGCTGGTATCGGGACGCGAGGAGAAGTTGGCCGTCTGGGAGCAGCGACGCGAGACGTGGTGCGCTGACGCCAAGGACGGCTTCGCCGATCTTCGTGACGAGAACCCTCGGCTCGCCGAGTACTACACCGCGCTCGCCAAGGAGAACTGTCTTGACGGCTTCCGCTGGCGCAACGGTGATGCGATCAACGCGTCCATCGGCCAGGGCGATACCTCAATCACTCCGCTCCAGTTGGCGATGGCGTATGCCGCGATCGCCAATGACGGCACCGTCTACCAACCGCAGGTTGCGAAGGCCATCGTGACCAGCGGTGGCGAGGTCGTTCGACAGTTCCAGCCCGTGGTGCGCGGCGAGGTCCAGGCGCCAGAGGGAACCTTGGAGTTCTTGCGCGCCTCGCTTTCCGGAGTCACCTTCGACGGCACCGGTCGTATCCCGTTCGAGGGCTTTCCCCTCGACGACATCCCCATCGCCTCCAAGACCGGCTCCGCGCAGGTCTTCGGTGACAAGTCCACGACCGCGTGGTACGCCAGTTTCGCGCCAGCCGACAATCCGCGGTACGCCGTCATCATCATGGTGACCCAGGGTGGCACGGGGTCGGTAACCGTGGGCCCGAGCGTGCGAACGATCTATGAAGCACTCTTCGGAGTTGTCGATGGTGTTATCGACCCAGCGCAGAGTGTGCTCGTTGGCGGAGAGCCCTCGAATACCCTGCCGATCGTGCGCCCGGATGGCATCCCCATCGTGCCCGAGACCGATGCTCAGGCTCCAGGCGGTGACCTGACGTACTCGGGTAGTGATCCGCCAGTCGCGGATGAGACGGCCGTCGAATGAGCACGGCCGACTCGAAGCGGTTCATCGGGGCCCGCCAGCAGGAGCGCCAGTCGTATTGGCGCCGGCTGGACTGGTGGCTCCTCATCGCCGCACTCATCCTGAGTGTCGGTAGTTCGGTATTCGTCTGGTCGGCCAGTCGTTCTGATCTTGCCGGTGATGATCCTCAGTACTTCCTGAACCGGCACATCGTCAACATTGTCATTGGGCTGGTCCTTGCCTTCATCATCTCCAGGCTGGACTACCGACTACTGCGTGCCTATTCGCCGGTGCTTTACGGACTCGCGATCTTCGGCATCCTGCTCGTTTACACACCCCTCGGAGCAACAATCGCGGGAGCCCGTGCCTGGATCAAATTGCCCGGTGGTTTCACCATGCAGCCGTCGGAGTTCGCGAAGGTGGCCATCGTCCTCATCCTTGCGGTGGTGTTGGCGGAGAAGCGCGACGCCGAAACCGAACCGCGAGATCGCGACGTGGCACTCGCCCTCCTGCTGGCGGCGATCCCCATCGGCCTGGTGCTGTTGCAGAACGACACCGGCACGGTTCTCATCATGTGCACGATCGTCGTGACGATGGTTGCCGTGTCAGGGGCCCGGACCAGATGGGTCGCCGGACTTCTCGTCGGTGGGGCAACAGCGGCCGTGGTCGCATGGCAACTCGGCTTCGTCAAGGACTATCAGATCGCGCGACTGACCTCGTTCGTTAATCCCGACGATGCGGCATCCACTGCGGCCTACAACGCGACACAGGCTCGCATCGCCATCGGTGGCGGAGAGCTCTGGGGGAGGGGCCTCTTCCAGGG
>JAYNIC010000012.1:6138-10203 GCA_038108715.1 Candidatus Nanopelagicales bacterium
GGGCAACTTCGTGCCGGTCAATGAGAGCGACTTCATCTTCACGGTCATCGGAGAGGAGGTGGGCTTCGTCGGTGCTGCGCTCACCATCGTGCTGCTCAGCATCGTGCTGTGGCGTGGCATGCGCGTTGCACTCGGCGCGCAGGAGCTCTACGGGCGTCTGGTTGCCGCAGGAGTGGTCGCCTGGCTGGCCTTCCAGACTTTCGAGAATATCGGGATGAACCTCGGCATCATGCCGATCACCGGTGTCCCGCTGCCCTTCGTGTCCTACGGCGGAACGTCGATGTTCGCCTCCTGGATAGCCCTGGGTCTGATCGAGAACGTCCGAATACACACAAGGTCTTAGTTGGCGGAGTCGCTATCCTTTTCGGCATGTCCCCCGAGTCGGTGTTCCCTGCCCTGGAAACGCTTCTGCCTCGCGTCCAAAAACCCATTCAGTACGTCGGCGGTGAGGTCAACGCCGTCGTCGCCGATTGGGACGCCGCGCAGGTGCGGTGGGCATTGATGTACCCCGACGCCTACGAGGTCGGGGCGCCCAACCAAGGGGTGCAGATCCTCTACGAGGTGCTCAACGAGGCGCAGGGCGTCCTCGCCGAGCGCACCTACGCCGTATGGCCGGACCTCGAGGCATTGATGCGTGAGCATGACGTTCCACAGTTCACCGTGGATTCGCATCGCCCGGTGGGGGCCTTTGACGTGTTTGGCCTGTCCTTCTCGACCGAACTCGGCTACACCAACATGCTGACGGCTCTGGACCTCGCGGGCATTCCCCTCCTCGCGCGTGACCGTGTCGATGGCCATCCGCTTGTTGTCGCCGGTGGCCACGCCGCGTTCAACCCCGAGCCGATTGCGGACTTCATTGACGCCGCCGTCCTCGGTGATGGCGAGGAGGCCGTCCTCCGCATCTCCGAGATCGTCCAGGAGTGGAAGTCCGCAGGCGAACCCGGCGGGCGCGCGCAACTGCTGGTGAACATCGCCGCTTCCGGTGTCGCTTACGTGCCGGCGTTCTACGACGTCGAGTACCTCGAGGATGGTCGAATCCGGCGTGTGATCCCGGCGCGGTCGGGAATCCCGTGGCGTGTGGCCAAGCACACCGTGATGGACCTCGACGAGTGGCCGTACCCCAAGGCCCCGCTGGTTCCCCTCGCCGAGACTGTCCATGAGCGCATGAGCGTGGAGATCTTCCGCGGCTGTACTCGTGGCTGCCGCTTCTGCCAGGCCGGCATGATCACGCGGCCCGTTCGCGAACGAAGCAAGGTCGGTATCGCCGAGATGGTAGACCGGGGCCTCGCCGCCACCGGATACGAAGAGGTGGGTCTGCTCAGCCTGTCGAGCGCCGATCACTCGGAGATCGCAGAGGTCACGACCTACCTGGCCGACTGCTATGAGGATTCGCAGACGTCATTGTCGCTGCCCAGCACCCGTGTGGACGCCTTCAACATCGACCTGGCCAATGAGTTGTCTCGAAACGGTCGGCGTAGCGGCCTCACCTTTGCCCCCGAGGGGGGCAGCGAGCGTATGCGCCGTGTAATCAACAAGCAGGTCACCGAGGACGACCTGATCCGCACGGTCGCCACGGCGTACGGCGCCGGATGGCGACAGGTCAAGCTCTACTTCATGTGCGGACTGCCTACCGAGACAGACGAGGATGTCCTCCAGATCGCCCGGCTGGCCCGTGAGGTGATTCGCGTGGGGCGGGAGGTGAGCGGTCGCCGCGACATTCGCTGCACGGTCTCCATCGGCGGATTCGTCCCCAAACCGCACACGCCGTTCCAGTGGGCGGCCCAACTTGACCACGAGTCGACCGACGCCCGCCTCGCCAAACTGCGCGATGCGATCCGCACCGATCGCGAATACGGCAAGTCCATCGGATTCCGGTACCACGACGGCAAGCCCGGAATCATCGAGGGCCTGCTGTCCCGGGGTGACCGCCGCGTCGGCCGGATCATTCGAACTGCCTGGGAGCGCGGGGCGCGATTCGACGGGTGGAGTGAGCACTTCGATTTCGATCGCTGGGCACAAGCGGCCAGTGATGCCCTGGCGGATGAGTCGGTCGACCTCGACTGGTTCACCACACGTGAGCGCCAGCATGCTGAGGTTCTGCCGTGGGATCACCTCGATTCGGGGCTGGACCGCGAATGGCTGTGGGAAGACTGGCAGGACGCTATTGATGAAGTGGGCGTCGAGGACTGCCGCTGGCATCCTTGCTCGGACTGCGGCGTGTGCGATCAACTCGGCACCGAAATCCAGGTAGGTCCGACCGACCTCGGCCTACCGGAGATTCGCGTGAGCGCACTCGCGTGAGCCGCAAGCCGCCTCGCGACTACGTTGCCCCGGTCCAACGCTTCAGACTCCGTTACGCCAAGCGCGGCCGGCTGCGCTTCGCCAGCCATCGCGATTTTCAGCGGGCCTTTGAACGTGCTCTGCGTCGGGCCGGTGTTCCCATGGCCTACAGCGCTGGCTTTAGTCCGCATCCCAAGATTTCGTACGCCAACGCTGCCCCTACTGGCACGGCGAGTGAGGCCGAATATCTCGAGATCGGGGTCGCGCGCGAGTGTGCGGCCGACCAACTCCGCGCGGCCATCGACGCGGCCCTACCACCGGGTCTAGACATCGTCGACGTCGTCGAGGCCCAGACCTCGGATTTTGCGGCTCGGCTTCAGGCCAGCCGCTGGCGGATCGTGCTCGCCGGACTCACGCCCGCCGAGGTTGCCGGACCCGTGGCCGAGTTATTGAGCCGCCCCGAGTGCCTGGTGGAACGGCTCACCAAGAACGGCGTGCGGCAGTTCGACGTGCGCGAGGCCCTCCTCGAGGCTCGCGTGGCTCCTGCGCCGAATGGGGCCGAGGGCTGTGCGATACTGACGGTGGTCCTTCGGCAGGCGACCCCTGCCGTTCGACCAGACGATGTCCTCGCAGCACTGCGCAGCGTGGCCCCCGCTCCGGTGGCCGACGGGTGGCAACAACCGCCACCCCAGGTAACCCGCGAGCAGCAGGGACCGCTCGCCGAGGGTGGCGTCACCGACGAGGTAATGATCGGTGATCCGCTCGCCGCAGACCGCGAGGCGACCTGAGACTTTCTCGACCCGGGCAACCGGGGCGAGCCGGCGAGAGCCCGCGGGCGATCACCGGATGACACGAGGTCCTGCGCGGCGCCGAGGCGCCCGGGACCGGGAGAGGACGACAGACCGCATGGTCGACACGAACGATGAGCCCACGGGCTCAACGACCCCCGCACGACGTACCCCACGCAAGGCCGCCACGCGGCCCGCTGGACCACCCACGTCGATGACTGATTTGCCGGCCGAGGGCAAGGCCACCAAAGACAAGCCGGCCAAGAAATCGACAGCCAAGAAGTCGACGGCCAAGAAGTCGACGGCCAAGAAGTCGACGGCCAAGAAGGCCGACGCCACGACGCCGGCCGAGGACAAGCCGGCCGAGGACAAGCCGGCAAAGAAGTCGACGGCCAAGAAGTCGACGGCCAAGAAGTCGACGGCCAAGAAGTCCGAGGACACCTCGCCCCGCGACAAGTCCACCGAGATGAAAGCCGCTCCCGCCGCGACCGCCCCGCTGTTCCAGGCTGCTGAGGACAGCGCTGCGGTTAAGCCGGAGAAGTCCACGCGTTCCCGTCGGTCGGCGAAGAAGGCCGCCGTGCCTGCCGAGGCCGCCTCGGATACATCCTCCGATGAGGCGTCGGCCGACCACGAAGGCGAGCAGTCGAGTTCGGGCACGTCCCGCCGACGCCGACGCCGGGGCGGCCGTGGTCGCCGGGCTTCGGGCGAGCAGGCCACCGAAACCAAGGCCGCTGGTGAAGGCGACGAGTCCGACGAGTTTGGCGACTCTTCCGACGATTCACCGGAGGATTCGGAAAGCAGTTCGTCCCGACGTCGTCGCCGTCGTCGTCGTCGCGGGCAGGACGCCGGAGCCGATCCGGACGATCCGGAACGCACGACCGTGCACGTGCGTGAACCGAAAAGCGCGCGTTCGGACGAGGCCACGGCCCTCAAGGGGTCGGTACGCCTTGAAGCCAAGCGGCAGCGCCGACGAGAAGGCCGCGATGCCGGTCGTCGC
>JAYNIC010000012.1:10213-20725 GCA_038108715.1 Candidatus Nanopelagicales bacterium
CGAGTCGGTCGAGCGCCTCATGGTCGTGCGCCAGGCGGGCGATCGTACGCAGATCGCGGTACTCGAAGATGGCGTCCTCGTTGAGCACTACGTCGATCGCGGGACCTCATCCTCAATGGTGGGCAATGTCTACCTCGGTCGAGTCCAAAACGTTCTGCCCTCCATGGAGGCCGCGTTCGTCGACATCGGCCGCGGCCGCAACGCCGTGCTGTACGCCGGCGAGGTCAACTGGGACGCCGCGGGGCTCGAAGGCCAGCCGCGCCGCATCGAGATGGCGCTGAAGTCCGGTGACTCCGTTCTCGTGCAGGTCACCAAGGACCCTGTCGGGCAGAAGGGCGCACGCCTGACCAGTCAAGTCTCGCTACCGGGTCGCTACCTGGTCTACGTGCCCGACGGATCCATGACCGGAATCAGCCGCAAGCTCCCGGATACCGAGCGGTCACGCCTGAAGTCGATCTTGAAGAAGGTCATGCCTGAAGGCGCCGGCGTCATTGTGCGCACGGCCGCTGAAGGCGCGAGCGAAGAAGAAATCACCCGCGACATCACTCGCCTCCAGGCGCAGTGGGAGGACATCGAGAAGAAGGTGAAGTCGGCAACGCCGCCGGAACTGCTCAGTTCCGAACCGGATCTCGCCGTAAAGGTCATCCGCGACATCTTCAACGAGGACTTCGCCAAGCTTGTCGTGGCCGGTGCCGAAGCGCAGTCGACTGTTCGTGACTACGTCACGTCGGTCGCGCCGGATCTTCTGGACCGCGTCGAGTCCTGGACCGGGACGAAGGACGTCTTCGCCGAGTACCGCATCGATGAGCAACTCACCAAGGCGCTCGACCGCAAGGTATGGCTGCCGTCGGGCGGTTCACTCGTCATCGATCGCACCGAGGCGATGACGGTTGTCGATGTCAACACCGGCAAGTTCGTCGGTCAGGGTGGCAATCTCGAGGAGACCGTCACCAAGAACAATCTCGAGGCGGCTGAGGAGATCGTGCGGCAACTTCGGTTGCGCGATATCGGTGGCATCATCGTGATCGACTTCATCGACATGGTGCTGGAGAGCAACCGCGATCTGGTCCTACGTCGCCTCGTCGAGTGCCTCGGGCGCGATCGCACCAAGCATCAGGTGGCTGAGGTCACCTCGCTCGGCCTGGTGCAGATGACCCGCAAGCGCATCGGTGGCGGTCTGCTCGAGATCTTCTCCACGACCTGCGAGTCGTGTGGGGGCCGCGGCCACCATGTCTCGCTCCACCTTCCCGAGGACGAGCCGAAGAAGGTCGTCGCCAAGGCCGGCAAGCGCAAGGGCAAGGGCGTGGATCCAGCCGACGTGATCGCCAAGGCGACGGCCGCGGAGCGCGGCGTTGAGATCGTGGAGGCAGAGATCGTAGAGGCTGAGGTCGTGGAACCTGACCTCGTAGAGGCTGATCTCGTCGAGGACTAGCGCCTCCAACCCCGGATTGGCCCCCGATGGCCCTTATCAGGTAGCCTTGCCCGTCGGCGCTGACGCGCCCGAATAGCCCGGCCCCACCGGTCGGATAGCCCAAGGAGCACCACGTGTACGCCATCGTTCGCGCCGGAGGCCGGCAGGAGAAGGTCGCTGTCGGCGACACCGTCGTCATGGACCGCGTTCAGGCTGAGCCTGGCGCCACCGTGAACCTTCCGGCCCTCATGATCGTCGACGACGGCGCCGTGACCGCTGACCCGGCCAAGCTGGCGGGCGTCTCCGTCACCGCCGAGATCGTGGCGCACGAGCGTGGCCCCAAGATCCGTATCCTCCGCTACAAGAACAAGACCGGTTACCGCCGTCGCCAGGGGCACCGTCAGGACCTCACCCGCGTCAAGGTGACCGCTATCGAGACGAAGGCGTGACCCATGGCTCATAAGAAGGGTGCATCGAGCACCAGGAACGGTCGTGATTCCAACGCACAGCGTCTCGGCGTCAAGCGCTTCGGCGGTCAGCTCGTCGGCGCCGGCGAGATCATCGTGCGTCAGCGCGGCACCCACTTCCATCCCGGCTCCAACGTCGGGCGCGGCAAGGACGACACCCTCTTCGCACTGAGCGAGGGTCGCGTCGAATTCGGCACCTTCCGCGGTCGCCGAGTCGTCAACGTCGTCGCCGACGCCTGACGCGCAGCGGTCTGTAGGCCGCCATGACGACCTTCGTCGACAGAGTCGATCTTCACGCCACCGCTGGTGACGGTGGGCACGGCTGTGCGTCAGTACACCGTGAAAAGTTCAAGCCCCTAGGTGGCCCCGATGGCGGAAACGGTGGGCGTGGGGGAGACATCATTCTTGCCGTCGATCCGAACGTCACCACGCTGATCACCTTTCACCATCGCCCGCACCATCGTGCCGCGAATGGCAAGCCAGGCCAGGGCGCACATCGCAACGGCGCCAACGGGGACAACGTCGTCTTGCCCGTGCCTGACGGCACCGTCGTCACCTCGGCAACCGGCGAGGTCATCGCGGACCTCATCGGTCCCGGTACGACGTTCGTCGTGGCCGAGGGTGGCCGGGGTGGTCTGGGCAACGCCGCCCTCGCCTCCCAACGGCGCAAGGCTCCAGGCTTTGCCCTATATGGGGAGCCGGGTGAGCACCGCGACGTCGTTCTGGAACTGAAGTCCGTCGCTGATGTGGCCCTCGTTGGCTACCCCAGTGCCGGCAAGTCCAGTCTGATCGCGGCGCTGTCGCAGGCGCGGCCGAAGATCGCCGACTACCCCTTCACCACGCTGGTGCCGAATCTCGGCGTCGTCACGGCGGGGGAGCTGACCTACACCATCGCTGACGTGCCCGGACTCATCCCGGGTGCGAGTGAAGGCAAGGGCTTAGGCCTGGAGTTCCTGCGCCACATCGAGCGATGCTCGGTCATCGTGCACGTCATCGACTGCGCATCCCTGGAGACCGAGCGGGAGCCGCTGGCCGACCTCGACATCATCGAGGCCGAACTTGCGGCGTACGGCGGATTGGAAGATCGGCCGCGGCTGGTGGCCCTGAACAAGGTCGACCTGCCGGATGGCAAGGTCGTGGCAGACATGGTGGCACCGCTCCTCGCTGAGCGGGGATTGCCGGCGTACGAGGTCTCCGCGGTGAGCCACGAGGGTCTACGTGCGCTGTCCTTCGCGATGGCCGCGCTGGTGGCAGAGCATCGGGCAGCGCAGGACGTCATCGTCGCCCCCCGCATAGTCGTGCGCCCTAAAGCCGTTGATGACGCGGAGTTCCAGGTCCGCCTGCAGAACTCGCCGGAGACCGGCGAACCGATCTTCCGCGTCACCGGTCCGCGTCCAGAACGCTGGGTCCGGCAGACCGACTTCAGCAACGAGGAGGCAGTCGGCTACCTCGCTGATCGACTGGCCCGTCTCGGCGTCGAGGAAGAACTTGTCAAGGTTGGTGCCGTCCCCGGCAGCACGGTCGTGATCGGACCGGGCGAAGACGCGGTGGTCTTCGACTGGGAGCCCACGATTGGCGCGGGCGATATCGCGGCCCGCGGTCCGCGCGGCACCGACCGACGGCTGGAGGACTGGTGAGTCCGGCCGTCGCCCGTCGCTCGGTGGCACAGGCGCGCCGCCTGGTGGTGAAGGTGGGGTCGTCATCTCTCACGCGGCCGGGGGGTGGGATCGACGAGGAGCGCGTGGTCGACCTCGTGAACGCCCTTTCCGATCGGGCCGGACGCGGCACGCAGGTCATCCTGGTATCCAGTGGCGCCATTGCGACGGGATTCCCGCATCTGGGGTTGTCGCGCCGTCCGCGCGATCTGGCCACGCAGCAGGCGTCCGCGAGTGTGGGTCAGGGATTGCTCTTGGCGCGTTACTCACTGGCCTTCGCTGAGCGTGGTCTCACCGTGGGACAGGTGCTTTTGACCGCCGATGACACCATGCGCCGTTCGCATTACCGCAATGCTCAGCGCACCCTCGAGCGGTTGCTCGACCTTGGCGTGATCCCCGTCGTCAACGAGAACGACACCGTGGCCACCGATGAGATCCGCTTCGGGGACAACGATCGACTGGCGGCCCTGGTGGCCCACCTCGTGCGGGCAGATGCCCTTGTGTTGCTCTCCGACGTTGAAGGATTGTTCAACGGCCCACCCGGTGACGGGCGGACGCAACTGGTCTCGGAGGTTCGCGATGTGAACGACCTGGAGGCCATCGTCATCGGCGGTGTGGGTTCGGGAGTCGGACTCGGTGGGATGACGACCAAGGTCGAGGCGGCGCGCATCGCTACTGCCGCAGGCATCCCTGTTGTCCTCGCCCAGGCGGCCAACGTGACGGCAGCTCTCGCCGGAGAACCCACCGGCACGGTCTTCGTTCCTGCGGGACGCCGTACCCCGACCCGCCTGCTGTGGCTCGGCCATGCCAGCACCCCGCAGGGGCGCCTGACCCTCGATCCGGGCGCCGTGGATGCGGTTGTGCGCAGGCGCCTGTCGCTGCTCCCTGCGGGGATCACGAGGGTGGACGGATCCTTTACGGCGGGAGATCCGGTGGACCTCATTGACGAAAACGGCCACACGATCGCCCGCGGACTGGTCAACTTTGATTCAGCGGAACTGCCCGAGCTGCTCGGTCGCTCGACGCGGGATCTCGCGCGAGAGCGTGGACCGGCGTACGAGCGGGAGGTTGTCCACCGTGACGACCTCATCGTCTTGGACCGGGGCGGCCCGCAGGACGAGTGAAGGGAGCGGCGATGACCTCACCGGACATCATGCCTGCCCCATCCGTGTGGTTCGTGACCGTGACCGTCGCTGGAGATCACGTCTCAGAGAGCGCGATCCGCAAAGGCCTGGAGCGGCTCGCGCACGAACATCCCTTCCTGCTGTCCGGTCGGTATGCGGCCGATCGCGCCGAGGTGCGCTACTGGGAAGAAGGCCCCAACGCGCGCGCCGTCATCGACCTGGCCCTGGACCTGTGGGAAGAGCACCGCGCCACGGCCGGGCTGCCCGAGTGGACGGTCGTGGGCGTGGAGGTCATTGATCGAGAGACCTTCCACCGCCGCGGACGCCATGTCGGCAGTGGCCCCGGACTCATCGCCGCGGGCGGCGTCACGCCCCTGTGAAGACCGCGGCGTAGCCTGGTGCCCATGTCGGACGACCGTGACGCCATCCTCGACTGCGCGCGCCGTGCCCGCATCGCTGGCACGACCCTGCGCTCCCTCACCCGTGACGAGAAGGACGCAGCGCTTCGGGCATGCGCCGCGGCCCTACGCGCCAACGCCGGTCGCATCGTGTCGGTCAACCGCCTCGACGTCGATCGGGCGCAGGAGGCGGGGACCGCGGCAGGCCTGGTGGACCGGCTCACCCTGGATGAGCCCCGTCTTGAGGCGATCGCGGCCGCCTTGGAGGATGTCGCCGAACTCCCGGACCCCGTCGGCGATGTGGTGCGCGGCTACACGTTGCCCAACGGACTCCAGGTGCGACAACTGCGTGTGCCGCTGGGAGTCGTGGGGATCATCTACGAGGCCCGACCGAACGTCACCGTCGATGCGGCAGGTTTGTGTCTGAAGAGTGGCAATGCTGCCCTCCTGCGCGGCTCGTCATCCGCGCAGTCGACCAACGAGGTTCTCGTTGATGTGTTGCGTGAGGCGCTGGTGGCATCTGATGTGCCGGCCGATGCCGTGCAACTAGTACCCGGCACCTCGCATGAATCGGTCAAGCACCTGATGACTGCGCGTGGATTGGTCGACGTTCTGATCCCGCGAGGGGGTGAGGGGCTCATCCGGAGCGTTGTCGAAGGTTCCACCGTGCCGGTGATCGAGACCGGGGTGGGCAATTGCCATGTCTACGTCGATGCTGATGCTGACATCGACAAGGCGGTGCGCATCGTCGTCAACGCCAAGGCGCAGCGCGTCAGCGTGTGCAACGCCGCCGAGACACTCCTGGTGCACGAGGCCATCGCCGCCGACTTCCTGCCTGCACTCATGAGTGCCCTACGGGAGGTTGATGTCACGGTGCACGGCGATGACATCATGTGCCGGTATGCCGAGGCTTCCGGCGCGTCGTTCGCACCGGTCACCGACGAGGACTGGGCTGCCGAGTACTACTCACTCGATATTGCGGCCGGCGTCGTCCCCTCGATCGATGCGGCCCTCGACCACATCCGACGCTGGTCATCGGGTCACACCGAGGCCATCGTGAGCGACTCCCAGACCGCCATCCGTCAGTTCGTTGCCGGGGTGGACTCGGCCGCTGTCATGGTGAATGCCTCCACCCGCTTCACCGACGGCGGGGAGTTCGGATTCGGTGCCGAGATCGGCATTTCCACCCAGAAGCTGCATGCCCGTGGACCCATGGGGCTCGCCGAACTCACCACCACGACCTACGTCGTGACCGGCGACGGACACACCCGCTAGGCTGAGCCCAGCATCGACGAGGAGGATTCATGAGCATGCTCGCCGCCGCCATCGTGGCCAGTGAAGAGTCCGGCATGGCCGAGCAAGGCGCAACCATCTCCCCTTACGTCTTCGGCGGTGTCGCATTCGCGGTGCTCGGGCTCCTGCTGATCATCACCTTGATGATCGACGTCGATTGGTGATCGGACGCCTCTTTCGATGCGCATCGGGGTGATGGGCGGCACCTTCGACCCGATCCATCTTGGTCACCTTGTGGCCGCATCCGAAGTTGCCCATAGGTTCGAACTCGACGAGGTGGTGTTTGTCCCCACAGGACAGCCCTGGCAGAAGTCGCACCGCTCGGTGGCTCCGGCCGAAGATCGTTACCTCATGACCGTCATTGCGACAGCCGCAGATCCACGATTTCGCGTCTCGCGTGTCGATGTCGACCGTCCGGGTCCGACGTATACCGTCGACACGCTGCGCGACCTCCAAGATGAGCTCGGCGACCATGACTTCTACTTCATCACCGGCGCCGACGCACTGGCTGACATCCTCAGTTGGCGCGGCACCGACGAGGTGCTGCGTCGCGCGCACCTCATCGGCGTCACCCGACCCGGCCATGCCCTGGTCGATCCTGGGCTGGTGCCCGGGCGAATCTCGCTGCTGGAGATTCCCGCGCTGTCCATCTCGTCCAGTGATGTTCGGGCGCGCGTCGAGCGCGGTGCGCCGGTCTCCTATCTGGTCAGCCCGGGTGTGGAGAGTTACCTGCTCAAGCGGGAGTTGTATCGGGAATCGAAGTGAGCATTGCCCGGAGGGTGCTCATCACCATCGTCGGGGCATTGGTCATCGTTCTCGGCTTCGGTGCGCTGTCTCTCGTCCTCGGCGAGGGTGGCGATCCCACGCCATCGCCATCACCCACCTCGACGAGGCCGGCCGAGCGGACCCTGCTTCTACAGATCCTCGACGAGCAGGGTTATGCCCTCGGCAACTTCGTGCTCGGCATCGAGCAGGAACCCGATTCGACGACGCTGCTGGCGATCCCGGCGAGTCTCCTCGTGAGCGTCGAGGACGACACGATGGCGTTGGGAATGACGCCGGCATCCCCGGACACGCTCGCCGCCGTCAAGGGCGTGGAGTCGACTGTCGGTATTCGCATCGACGCCGCCCTGACGCTGGATCGGCTCGCCTTCGCCGGGCTCATCGACGCGGTCGACGGCGTCTGGGTCGAGTTGCCCACTGCCGTCGTGCTGCCCGAGATCAGTGAGACCGATCAGACCCGCATCCTTGGGCCCGGATGGGTCAAGTTGGACGGCCTGGCTGCCGCCGACTACGCCGTTTTGCGCCTGCCGGGGGAGGAGGAGCCGGCCCGCCTTGCTCGCGTGCAGAAGGTGCTGCAACTCGCGCTCGACGGCCTACCCCACAACGCCGAGCGCATGCGTCAACTGCTCACCAGCCTCGGATCGCTCGCGCAGTCGACGGTACCCACTGAGGAGCTCGTCCCCTTCCTGCTCCAGGTGCGGTGGGATGTGAATTTCGGCGACGCGCGGTACGCCGTACTCCCTGTCGAGGTCATACGTTCGGGGGTGCGGCCGGCATCGGTCCTGGCGCCGGAGGCACCAGCCGTCGTCGCCGAGCTGTTCCCCGACGCCCTCATCGAGTCGGATGTGACAGGGTGAAGGCTCAACGATCGAGCAGGAAGGCTGGTACCCCGTGCCCGCAGCACCCGAGGTAGTGCAGATGGCCCAGGCGGCTGCGGAGGCCGCCGCCGACAAGTTGGCCACTGACATCGTGGCGATTGATGTGAGTGAGCAACTGGTCATCACGGATGTTTTCCTGCTGTGCACCGGTGCGAACGACCGGCAGGTACGCGCCATCGTCGACGCGATCGAGGAGCGTCTGCTGACCTTCAAGGCCAAGCCGTTGCGTCGCGAAGGTGAGAAGGAAGGTCACTGGGTATTGCTGGACTACGGCGACATCGTGGTGCACGTGCAGATGGCCGAGGAGCGGGTGCACTACGCACTCGAACGCCTGTGGAAGGACTGCCCGGAGATCACACTCGACATTGATACCGAGCGCTGATGCGCCGCATTGCCATCTGGCGTCACGGCCGAACGTACTGGAACGCCGAGCATCGGTTCCAAGGTCAGACCGATATCGAACTCGACGATGAGGGGCATCGTCAGGCTCGTCGGGCGGCCGCCATGCTCGCCAGCATGAGCCCATCGCTGATCGTGAGCTCTGACCTGCTGAGGACTCAGCAGACGGCCGCACCGCTGGCGGAGTTGACCGGGCTGGCCGTCGCACTCGACGAGCGTCTGCGCGAGACCTATGCCGGCCACTGGGAGGGCATGACCCGCGATGAGATCAAGGCGGAGTACGGCGAGGCGCTCGAGCGGTGGCCGGTCGATCCCTATCTGCGCACCGGTCTGACCGGCGAAACGCGTCAGGAGGTTGCCATCCGCACGGCTGCCGCGATCGAGGAAGCGGTGAACGGCGTACCGGACGATGGGTTGCTCGTCGTCGTGACTCACGGTGGCGCGGCCAGAGCAGCGATGGGGCAACTCATGGGGCTGCCGCCCGAGTACTGGGCGTCGCTAGGTGTGCTGACGAACTCCTCGTGGTCGGTGCTGTTGGAGAACGGCCCGCCCGGTCCACCGTGGCGACTTCAGGAGTACAACGCCGGCTCGTTGCCGGAGCCGATACCGGTGGATGGGGTGTGGCCGGCCGACGACCGTTAAGGGGGTATGCTTGCCGGGCTCACGGGCCGGTCGACGGCCCGGCGGGGCTGTAGCGCAGCTGGTAGCGCACCTCCATGGCATGGAGGGGGTCAGGGGTTCGAGTCCCCTCAGCTCCACGTCCGGCGCATCCCACGAGGATGCGCCGTTGACATGCCCGGAGCCGTTTCTCCCGCTTAGCGGGACAAATGGTCGATGGGGCGGCCGCGGGGACGGTTATCGACCTTTTGTCCCACTTATTCTTCCGGTTGATGGTGTCGAAGCGTGGGGTCTAGAGCGACAGTCCCAGGGGCCAGGTGTCGGTGAGTCGGTAGCCGCCGGGGTAGGGGTCCGACGGGTCGAGCATCAGGGTCGTCAGATCGGTGATCCAGGCCTGGCCGGCGACCGAGGGGACGATGGCGGGCACTTCGCCAACGGTGGTCTCGGACTCGATCCGGCAGTCGAACCGGGAATCGATGATCGATGTGTGGATGAACCGCTCGCCGACGCTGATTTCCCCGCGAGCGTGCATGACGGCAAGGCGGGCTGACGTACCCGTTCCACACGGGGATCTGTCGCAGCGGCCGGGGGAGACGACCACGGTGTTCTTGGCAGTGAGGACTCCGTCAATTCGCTCCGGGGGCAGGGTGAACTGGCAGATGGTGATACCGGGGAAGTCCGGATTTACCGGGTGCACCGCGTCGAGCTGCTCGGCGGCGGCGATCTTGATCCGCTCGCCGAGGTCGCAGATGTCGCGCGCCTCATCGGGCGTGATGTTCAACCCGAAGTTGCGGGCATCGACGATGACGTACGCCATGCCGCCCCAGGCGACATCGACCGTGACGGACCCCAATCCGTCGACTTCGACCGTGGCGTCCAGGTGGTAGACGAACGCCGGTTGATTGGTGAAGCGCACGCTGGTCACCTTGCCGTCGTGCACCTCGCACTCGAGTGGGATGAGTCCGGCAGGTGACTCGAGCACCAAGCGTGTGGTGGGTTCTTCCGCGGGCAGCATCCCGGTCTCAAGGAGAACCGTCGCGACACAGATCGTGTTGCTGCCCGACATGACGGGGTACTCGATCGATTCCATGATTACGTAGCCGGCGTCCGCATCGGGGTGACTACTCGGCAGGATGATGTTGGCGTTGCGTGCGACCTGCCCGCGCGGCTCGCTGAGGATCAGTTGGCGCATCCAGTCGCGGTCCTGGGCGAGGTAGTTGCGCTTGTCGAACATCGTCTCGCCGGGCACTGGACCGAAGCCGCCGACGATGACGTTGCCGACCTCGCCCTCGGCGTGTACCCCGACCACCTGAAGGGACTTGACGAAGTGCATCGGTATTCCTCTCGTGGCCGGTACGGCGTACGAACGCCCCGACCCTAGCCCAGCCCATGGGAACCCCTCCCTCCGCAAGCCGCACTAAGTTTCGCTTATTGGAAACACGATTAAAGATAATAAAATATGCGTATTTGGTGGGTGGAGACCAGA